>CAKZNX010000262.1 GCA_937132045.1 uncultured bacterium | reverse complement strand
CTAGCGGCTGTACCCGGAGGCTCAGCGGGCGCACCTCACTGCCTCCCTATTCAGCCTTGCTCCCGATGGGGTTTGCCCTGCCGGCGGCATTACTGCTGCCGCGGTGCGCTCTTATCGCACCTTTTCGCCCTTGCCCGCATTCAGCACGAGGCTGAACCGCTGGCGGTGTGTTTTCTGTGGCACTTTCCGTAGGGTCGCCCCTCCCGGACGTTATCCGGCATCGTGCCCTGTGGAGCCCCGACTTTCCTCCTCGCTCTCTTCAGGCGAGGCAGCCGCCCGACTGGCTCAGCGCCCACCTTCATTATATCACTTCCGGCTGCTAGGGATGAGGGGACCAGGTGGGAGAGTAATTGTCGCCAGTGCCGTCGGTGAGGCGACGCTTGTCCGAACCGTCCGCGCTGACGATCCACAGGTCGCGCTTGCCGTCCTCGCGGAACTTCACATACACCAGGCTCGTTCCGCCCTGCGACCACGTGGGCGTGATGGCATTACCCTCCACGATGACACGCGGCTCCGGGTCGCCGATACCCATGACACCGATACCGACACGGTCCCTCTGGTCGCCTTTCACATTCCACATCTCGAAAGCAAGATGCGTTCCCTCCGGCGCCCACACTACAGCGCCCGCCGCCAGCTCCCCGCTGCTGCGCCACAGCGGCTGCGGTGTTTCGGTGACCAGGTTGTAAAGCAACACGGCGTGCCCGAGATGGCTGTTGCCCATCACGGTAATTGCCAGCTGCGTGCCGTCCGGAGACAGCGCCATGTGTACCTCCTGCCCGCCGATGACAGGCTCCGGCAGTTTCTGTGCCCTAGGCAGTGGCAGGGGTTGCTCCGGAGTGCTTTCGCCTTCGTGCTGATGGTCTCCACCGCCTCGCCGGTAGCGCACCAGCACCTCTCCGCCCTCGGTGCGCTGGACAGCGTACACAATGCGCTTCTCCGGATCATATGTCGGCTCCCGGAATAGCACACTGCCTCCAAAGGCGTTGCGCCACTGCTGTTCGAGCTCGAAAGGCGGCAATATCTTCTCTGCCTCGCCCCCCTCGACATCCACCAGCAGCACCTGCCCCTGCAACAGAAACACGATGTGTTTGCCATCGGGAAGGAAATGCGGTTTCTCCTTCGCGCCAACGCTGACCGTCAGCTGCTGAACGCGCCGGCATTCCGGGTCCGCGTAGAATAGCTGCGCGATGCGGTTGTCACGGTCAGAGATGAAAGCAATCAGTCTGCCATGCGGTGCCCACGTGGGGTCGAACTCCGAGGAGGGGTCGCTGGTCAGCTGCCGCAGTCCGCTTCCATCTGGGCGGATAACCCACAGGTCAGGGTTGCCCGACCGATCAGAGACAAACAGTATCCAGTCCTTCGTATCGACGTCAGCGGGGCGAACGCGGAATGGATTGAAGTAGCGAATCCAGAACATGCCTGCCGCAACCAGCACCACCACTGCCAGCAGACCGAACAGGGTGTGCTTGAACCAGACACGCCGTAGATACATCACGCGCTCCCTTCGCAATGTTTATCCTTAACGTGTTGCTTTTCGCCAGGGATAGCGCGAATTCCTGTGTACGGTTGTCAGTGCAGCTGGATGCTAAGCGGCCGCGCCCACAGGTCTGACACACTGCTGTGCGTATACGGTATCTGTACCAGCAGATGCCGTTCGCCGGGGTTCGCGATGAAGAACGCCAGCCCGCTGGCGAACATCAGCCCCTCCGGCGCGCTCTGGGAAAGCAGCCGCAGCTTGAAGAACCGGGGCAACTGTCCGTAGCGAATGTTGCCGCGAACCTCTTCTATCAATCGGTCATCCAGCGTGCCACGCTGGCACTGGTAAGCGTAAATGTTCTGGTAGCTGATCCAGTCAAAGCGGTCATACACCACCAGCAGAGACATCTCGGCAACATCTCTGATGGCGTCTGTCTGAGGAAGCCGGTACAGCCCCTCGAGCAGTTTTAGAGTATCCCTCACCCCAACGAAACCGTGCGTGAACTCTCCGAGTGCGCCGGAGAACTCTTCCGGCAGTTCGCGAAATTCGTAATAGCAGCCATTGCTGGACAGAACGACGCGGGCGATTTCGTTGCTGAACTCCATCCCCTCGCCAACCTGCTGTTTCACATACCTCGCCAGAACCTGCGTTGTTCCCCCGTCCGCTTCGAGCTGCTCGAGAAACCACTCTGTGTCCATCATCAACCCATCCACGACCGTTCCCTTCCTTCCAAAAGAGTCAAAAGAGGCAGAACAATCCGTACGATTCCACTCAGATGCATTCTAAGCGATAACTATCGGCTTAGTCAACGAGTACAGCCCCCGAGTGCCGAAAAAACAGCATTTTGACGGGGAGCGTTATCTGCCTGCGTCTTCCGATATAAAGCGTCGGTGGGTGTTAGGACTCGGTGTAGGCGCGAGAGAGAAGCTCCACCGGATGCATCACGGCAATCGGTTTGGGGAGATCGCCCAACCCCTGAGCGATCCAGGCAAGACAACCCGGATTGCCGGTAAGCAGGACCTCCGCTCCCGTCGCATGGATGCGCTCCACCTTGCGCTGTAACAGGCGCGCTGCCATATCCGGCTGCAGCAGGTTGTAGATACCCGCGCTGCCGCAGCAGAGGTCGCTCTCCTCCAGCTCCACCAGAGTGACACCCGGAATCTGGCGAATAAGTCTGCGCGGTTGAGCACGTATCCCCTGCCCATGCGCAAGGTGGCAGGCGTCGTGATAGGTCACCACCAGCGTGCCGCTTCCGTTGCGCCCGGTCAACGGACGGCTGGGAGCACGCAGTCCCACCTCGTGCAGGAACTCCATGATGTCTCTCACCCTTGCCGCGAAGGCTCGCGCACGCCCCTCGTGCGATGTGCACGCGAAAAGCTTGTGGTATTCTTTCATCGTGGAGCCACACCCTGCGGAGTTGGTGATGACCACCTCTACGTCAGCTCGCTCGAAGCACTCGATGAGGCTCAGCGCACGCGACCGCGCTTCCTCAGGAAAGCCATTGTGCAGGTGCAGTGCGCCACAGCACCCCTGCCTTGGTGGCACCACCACCTCGAAGCCGTTGTAGCGCAGCACTTCAATCGTCGCCACGTTCACGTGGTGAAACAGCACCGAAGCCACACAGCCGGTCACCAGCCCCACGGTGCCGCGTCGCTCGCCGACAGGCGGGTAGATGTCCGCAAGCCTCGTCCGACTGGCACTACCACTTAATCTGGGCAGGCGAGCGACCACGTGGTTGACACCGAGCAGGCGCGCCAGCGGTGCAGGCAACGCCGAGCCCCCAAACAGCGGCGAAAATACCCGACCCGCCCCAATCGCCTGTGCGAACGCGCGCGGCTGGGTCATGATGTCCAGAAGCAACTGCTTCGCCCACCGCCGCAGGCTGGGACGGACGTCAGAGCGCTCTACCTGCGCCCGCGCAATCTCCACCAGCAACCCATACTCCACGCCCGATGGACACGCGGTTTCGCACGCCCGACAGCTGAGACACTGGTCGATGTGCCCTACCGCTCCCTTCTCCCAGCGGATACGTCCCTCCGCGACCGCACGCATCAAGTAGATACGTCCGCGCGGCGACTCCGCCTCACTGCCCGTCTCCAGATACGTGGGGCACGCCTGCAGACATAGTCCGCAGTGGATGCACTTCAACAGGTGCTCGCTGCGAAATTGCTGCATCAGATGCCCTCCACGAACCTGCCCGGCGCCAGTATCCGGTGGGGGTCAAAGGCCTCTTTCAGCCGCCGCATAACCTGCGGTGCGCCGCCTACCCTGTCCCACACGCCCACCACCCACTTGACCTCGGCGGGGGCGTACTCCAGTACGCAGAAACCGCCCAGCCGATGACTCTCCTCGCGAAGCCGTTGCAGGCTGTCTGCATACGGGACGCCGTGTGCCCACCAGATACGCACCACCCCCAAGCCAAAGTGCGCCTGCACTTCCGCGTCCGGGAATTGTTGATAAATCCAGATCAACATCGCCGGGGTATGCGCCGGTGGCACCACACAGCGGCATCGGCATTGCGCCGGGCTGGTGAGGTATCGATGCGAGACGGCAGTGTCAAACTCGGCAGTCGCGTCGTGCCAGTCCAGCTGTGCGCGTTCGCACAGAAGGTCATATTGCCAGCGCACATCCTCTTCGACACCGGCCAGACCGCAGTACAGCTGCCAGCCGTTCACCGGGCTATAGACCACCTCCAGCAGTTCTGGTTGAAGGTGGGGATGGCTGAAAGCGTCGTGCAGGTCGCTCAATCTGTCTGCGCTGTCCAGCAAACCGCGGTAGAGGATGGACGTCTCCGGCACCGACACCACCTTGAAGGTAACCGCCACCAGCACGCCCAGCGTGCCCCACGAACCGGCGAACAGGCGCGGCACGTCGTACCCTGCCACGTTCTTCACCACCCCCACCCCGCCTTTCACCAGCTCCCCTTCAGGCAGCGCCACCTGCACCGCCAGCAACCAGTCGCGCGGCAAACCGTAGCGCTGGCGCCTCGGTCCGGCACCACCGGAAGCCACAATGCCTCCCAGGGTCTGACTTTCGGGCAAAGGTGCGTCTATCGGCAGCCACTGGTGATGCTCCAGAAGGAGCGATTGCAGAGAGGCGAGGGACATACCTGCTTCAGCCGTCACCACCAGGTCAGCGGGAGAATAGTCCACCACCTGCGTCAGCCGTGCGGTAGACAGCGCCCATCGATACCCCGCCGGCGGCATTCCTGTCTGGACGGTATTGCCACCACCCCAGACGACCCCCGGCGCACTCAGCCGGTGACACACACTCAGGGCGTCCTGAACCTCTTCGGCTGTCCCGGGTTCGACAACAACCTCTGGAACAAGCCCGTCGAGCGCGTACTGGCCACAACGTGCTCCTGTCTCTACCTGCGTAACGGCTGAGAGTTGCTCTGCAAGGTCGTGCATGGTACTGGCATTATAGACGAAGCACGCTCATCGCTGCAAGCCGGTACCCTTGCAGGTTGCCGGCAAGGTATTTGGTACACGCGACGGTGTTGGAAAAACACCGTACCTATCCCCCCAAACCCCATCCCGACGCGGGAAGGAGGAGTTCGGAACCTCTCCCCACTTCGGGGAGAGGGGTCAGAAACGAATTGCCACGGGGTGTCTGTGGACAACTGGTAGCGGATTTCAATATTTCTGATTATTTTCTTGAATATTCTCATTATTGAGGTTGATTTTTTGAATGTGTGCTGATATAATGTGAAACATAGTTATCGGATACCGTGTCTGTAAGAAATGGACAGGGCAAGCAGAGGATGCCCGGAGGCGTGATCGACAGGAGGTCCGTGATGCAAGCGGTGCTGGAAAGAGAAAAGAAACACCTTGTAAGAAACGAGTCGCGTCGACCAGACCCCGATAACCCGTGCGACAACTGGCTGTTTGTGTGCGACCGATGCGGACAGCCCATCTGCTACGACGAGCCACTGCAGGTGCACGGTGTGAATGGACAGGTGGAGGTCGCTCACATCCGCTGTCCTCAACGTCCCTGATGGGGCAGGACAGCACGTCCACGTTCCGAGGTGAGATCAGATGCGCATTGCACGTGAAACATGGCTTCTGCTGACAGTCGGACTGGTAGACCTGTTAAGCACCATCTTTCTGGTGCGAAAGGGTGTCGTGCGCGAGGCGAACCCGATGATGGCATGGTATCTGATCCATTTCGGGGAACTGGCTTTCTGCATCGCGAAGACCGCCATGCTCATCTGTCCTCTGATCATTCTCGAATGGGCTCGCCGAGTGAAGCCGGCTCATGGCACGTGGGCTCTGCGGGCTGCCCTGATGGGTTACGTCCTGCTGTACGCCGGGGTTGTCTGGCGAGCCAACCAGCCGCATCTGCAGCAGGTGCTGAGTCCGCACCCGAACCTGAGGCACCGCATTGCGTTCCAGCAGAAAAAACTCCTGTCCGACTCTGATCTGCAGGGAAAGCCGATGGTACTTCCGCTGGAGAGGGACGACATCCGCCTCTGAATGCTGCGTCAGGCAGGATTCCCTCCCACCATGCCGAAAGCATCTTCAAAACGAGCGGGAGGGATGAACCCTTGCGAACGGTTTTCCATATCACCTTGGTGGCGACAGGTGTGCTGCTGCTCCTCGCCGCCTGCGGGAAAAAGCCGACCAGCACCGAAGGCGCAGGAACGTCGGAAGGGCGTCCGAGACTGGTAATTGCGGTGATGCCCAAGCTCAAAGGCATCGACTACTTCAACGCGGTGGAACGCGGCGCGAAAGAAGCCGCTCAGGAGCTGGGCAGCATCGATCTCACCTACGATGGACCCACCGAGGGCAAGGTTGACCAGCAAATCCCCTTCATCGAAAGCTGGACACTGCAGAAGGTGGACGTGGTTGCGGTTGCCTGTAACGACCCCGATGCCATCTCACCTGCCCTGAAGCGTGCGCACGACAGAGGCGTGCACGTCATTACCTACGATGCCGATGCTAACGCCGAGAAGTCCGGGCGTGAGTTCTTCGTTAATCAGGCAACGTTCGAGGACATCGGGCGCGCGCTGGTGGACGAGATGGCGTCGCAGGCAGG
>CAKZNX010000261.1 GCA_937132045.1 uncultured bacterium | reverse complement strand
CTCCGCTTCATATTGTCTGCCATCCGGCGCCGTCACCGGAATACGTTCCACGCTCTTCTTCTGTATCGCCCAGCCACCACCCGGCAGGCAGTAACCGGGCGAGTGGAACGTGTTCTTCTGGTGTCCGTAGATGACCAGAACGTTGGCGAAGTAGCCCGCTTCGTTCCGGTAATTGCGCACGATATAGGCATCCGGTGTCAGCATTTGCTTCGACAGGTCATCCAGATCGTGTTGTTCCACCATCTGAAAGCCTGCGATAGCAGCTGGCACCTGATTGGTGTCTATGGGAAAGGTGACGACACGACGCTCTGCCTGTCTGGCGTAGACCACCATCGCCCACGCCAGCAGAAACATGGTTATCAATATCCAGTAGTTCGGACGGTGTTCCCTTTTCATTATACCTTCTCCACCAATTTCTTGACGCCCAGCAGGCTTAACGCTGAGATAAAGAACAGGAATGGCGACGAATAGTCATGGAAAAAGGTCATGGCGAATTCCTGGCTAATGTAATGCCCCATTACCACGATCGCCGCAATGCGCAGAACATTTGCCAGCATGGTGATCGGAATTCCAGACAGGAACACCACTCCCTTCGCCCACAACCTGCCCTGAGTCAGATAGCCCACCAGTGCCGCGATACCCAGAATTGCCACCATCGAGCGGATACCACTGCACGGCACCGCTACCTCGACATCGAAGCGAGGCGTCCACATGTGTACGCCGTCGCGCTCGATGGGCACGCCCACAAGACCCAGCAGCATAGTGGACGCAGCGGCGCTGAAGTGTTGTAGCGGCACGCTGAGCAACTCTATCGCAAAGTCAGGCCAAGGTACGGCGAAGTAGAGAAAGAGATAGGGAAACAGCACCACACGCATCATGCGAGTGCCTACCAGATACCAGGCGAAACCACCCAGAGCCACCGGCACAGCCAGCGCCTTCAGGAAAGACACCGACGCCCACTCGCTGGCAACCTGCATCAGCAGACCAGCAGCCAGTATCGGAAGCCCCCAAACACACGTCTGTAAGGGTGTCTCGCGCATCACCTCCCGCTTTCGCCAGAGGAGAAACAGGCTCACCAGCGGCACCAGAAAGCCGTGAGAGAACTCCTCACTGGAGGACCAGCGGCTGACCAGAAACGCCAGACTGGGGTAGAAATAGGCGGTGAAGAGCGCAATCGAGACGAGCGAGAACACCGCCTTCCGGCGGTCAACCCGTGTCACCAGCGGTTGCCCCTCAATCGCTTCCACTTCCATCACACCTCACTCCTTCATTCACGTCGCGGTCGGGCGAACCACAACCATATACTACCCTTTATGGCTGCACGAGGTCTACCGCCCCGTTTCGTATTCCACTATATACATAATGCAAGAATCGTACCATTTCTAAAGATAGACGCACTCTCACGAAGTGAAATACCGGATTTTTTTGGGTAAAACCGGCATAATCACAGGGCATCACCCCACCTCTCAGGTGCTTGACAGGAATACGGTGGTTCTGGTTTAATGCAATGGTGCGAGCTCTTCTGCGAGCAAGCTGGCGCCACTATTTTATAACAGAACGGTTACCGCACTCAAGCAGGGTGCCGCGATGGAATATCCTTACGAACTGGACAACGACCCGAACCTGTGGCTGGATGAGATAGACCTTCTGGAGATCGAGTCGCTCACGCCAGAAGAGGCGGAACGCCTGGCAGCGATGGTTGAACACGACCTCCAGAGCGCTGACCTCAGCGCGTCGCTGTCGCCCGAGGAGGCGGAGGAAGCCACGAAAGAGGGGGATGAGCATCTGGCACAGGGTCTCGTGGAAGAAGCCATCAGCGCCTATCGGCGAATGATACAGGCGGACCCAGACTCACTGGATGCTCACCTGCGTATCGCGGACGCGTACCTGCTGGCGGATATGTCGTTCAAAGCGGTGCGCCACTACCGCAAAGCGGCGCGCAGTCATCCGAGGCGCGCGGAGCCACACTTCCGCCTCGGCGAGGTGTACCGGCGCTACGGGCTGCTGAAAGTGGCGATTGTAGAGTATCGGAAGGCGGTGGAGCTCAGCCCTCAGAACCCGTTCTACCGATACCGCCTGGCAAAAACCCTATTCGAGCATGGCGAAATCCGTGAAGCGGTCGAGCAGATGGTGCTGTGTGTGCAATCGGCGAATTCGGATGCCTTTTACCACTACGCGCTCGGAGATATGTTCGCCCGCCTGAAACGGTACGAGGAAGCCGTTCAGGAGATGCACCTGGCGACTGTGTACGCGCCGTACGATGACTATTACAGCGCCTGTCTCGGCATCATGTACCTGCACACTCGCGCGCTGTCTCAGGCGGCGGCTGCATTTCGTCAGGCTATCCGCCTGAACCCCGAAAACCCCAGCTACCACTATCTGCTTGCCGACACCTACCGACGCATGGGCATGGTGAAACACGCCGCTGCGCATTACCGCAAGGCAGGTAGACTCGGTGCGTACGACTCGGTGTTTGTACGCCGCGTGCGCGACGAAGTCAGTCGGTCGCGCGAGTAGCGACGTGCATCAACCGCGTCTGCAGCGCCTCGCGTGCCGTGCGCCATGCGTACACCAGCGCCAGCAGGAAGAATCCCGTCATCGCGCCCAGCGCGTCAATGCCCACATCACGCAGAGACGGACTGCGTGACGACACGAACACTTGATGAAACTCGTCGGTAAAAGCGTACAGGATGCTGAAACTGCCGCAGAACCCCAGTGCACGCCAGTGCCGCCACGGTTGCCCGTACAGAAAGGCGCGGTAGGCGAGTAGAGCCAGTATCAGATATTCCGTGAAGTGCGCCCCTTTGCGCACCCAATAGTGCACCTCGAAGAGCTGCTCGGGGGTTGCTTGAGCCATCCAAACGGGAAAGAGAGTCTGAAGAACTTTCACAAGCACCCCAGCCGTCCTTGTTCCCGACCCCAGCTCGGTGGACATCGCAAAGATAACCCCCATCCACAAAAGCAGGGGACCAACATGCCAGAGAAAACGAAGAGGCTTACTCATTCGACTGTCGTGCTCCTCATTGGTGCGCCACCTCATGGACTTCCGCCGGAGACGCGGGTGGTGCCGCGCAACAAACCTTCGCGAACCATCAGCACCGCCTCATCCACCGTTTGCAGCGGAACCAGCCGGATGCTTGTGCGCACCTCTCCCCCCATCTTCCCCTCCATCACCACGAGGCGCCCGTTGCGCCACACCGCGACCTTCACCAGGTCGCCAGCCTTCTTGCGCGCGAGCAGGTCCTCCAACCGAATATCTTCGGCAACCAGCTCGTCCACCTCCATAACGATGTCACCCGTGCGTAACCCCATCAGAAACGCCGGGCTTTGCGACTCCACTGCCTGCACGATCACCCGCCCGACCTCGTCGACCATCGTCGTCACGCCGAAATACGTCGTCGACGCGGTCTGGCGTTCCAGACGCAAGCCTGCATATCTGAGCATCTCCTCGTACGGCAGAGGCTCGGTGCTCTGAATCATGCGACGGTATAAACCACTCACGTCCTGAGCCAGCACGCGGTTGATGGCTTGCAGGATGCCATCCTCTTCAAAGCCGGGCTGGGGATAGGCATATCGTTCCATCAGGAAGCGCATCACGTCATCCAGACTTTTGCGATTGCCGGTTACTCCCCGGATGTAAACGTCCAGCAGGAAGCCCACCACCTTGCCTTTGTTATAGTAGCTCAAGCCACCGTAGCCCATGCCGTTGCCTTCCCAGACGTTCCAACTGGCTTCCTCCAGCGTGACCCGCTCGCGAGCCGGGTTGTTTTCGAGCGCCAGCATCTCCCGCTCCATCTCCTGCCAGAAAGCACGGTCGGTCATCAAGCCGGCGCGTAGAACCAGCACACTGGCGTAGTAATCTGTGACACCCTCGCACCACCAAAGCGCTTTCGTGCGAACCGGCTGAGTGTAGTCGAAGGGACCCAGCACTTTCGGACGGATGCGCTTCACATTCCATGCGTGGAAGTATTCGTGCGCTGCAAGCATATTGAGGTTCAGGTCGCGGCGGTCGGGCGCACTCAACACCGTCGAGTTCAGGTGCTCCAGACCTCCGCCAAACCCTCGTCCGCTGAGGTGCACGATGAACAGATAGCGCTTGAAAGGCGCCCTGCCAAACAGGTCGATGCCCACGCTGGCAATGCGTTGAAAGTCCGCAGTCATTCGCTCCATATTGCAGAGGATGTTACCACTCTCGGAGGCGAATACCACCCGCATTGGGACACCCCGCGCACGGAAATCGCGCACCTCGAAGCGTCCCATCTGGATGGGGCAATCGATCAGCTCATCGTAGTTGGGCGCCTGAAACACATCGCGGACGTCTCCAAAGTGGCGCTGTTCCGTCTGCGTTGTAAAGTCCATTGCGGTGGCGACCTGCCAGCCAGCCGGTAGCTGAAAACGCACCTCGTGCGGAACGTTCTTCGAGTCCATCTCGTACAGGAATGCCGCCGCGCCGTTGATGAAGGCATGATGCGGTCCCATCGCCACGCCGAAGAAACCCATTCCCTCGTCCTGCGCCAGCACGCGATACCGCAAGCGAACAGTCTGGCTGCCTTCGGTCTCTACCCGCCACGTGAAGTGGTTGACCTGCTGAACCGAAAGCGATGTCCCGCGGTCGTCCACCGCCTGCAGGTCCCGAATACCCTGACTGTACGGCATGGTCTGATACCAGCCGGGTGTCCATGTGGGAATGGACATCGTCAGGGATGACGTATCCACCCCGCGCAACAGGTATTCGATGACGAAAGCATTCTGGGAAGGATCGTCCAGCCGGACGAGGATGCTGATTCGGGATACCGAAGCCCAAACAGCACTGCCCGTAAACCACAACAGAACTGCCGCGACTGTAAGAACTCTCCGTTGCATGAGTGCCCGTTCCTCCGTTCTGCTACTCAGGGTGTCCTCCACATTTTGCGGGAACACGCACACAAAGTCAAGTCAATTCCCGCAAGTGATCCGAGTATCACGCAAAAGTCGGAAGCAGGTTCGAGCGCAGAAACGCCTCGGCGTAGCGCGTGCCCCGGGCATATCCCCGAGCCTTCGCCAAGCCCTCAATGTACTCCATCACGCCCGGCAGCACGGCGAACTGGCTTTGCTGGGTTTGCATCGCTTCCAGCTTCTTCGGCAGGAAGTCGCTGATGTCCACCATCAACGACGGATGCGGAAACAGCTCCATCACCTCGTAGTAGTACAGCTCCGGCGTGTACCACGGTTCGCCAAAGTCCGCCAGCACGTTCTCGTATGCCTTCCATCGCGCCTCGTCGGTCAGCGCAGAGATGGCGCGGTGGTCACGGTGCTTATCCTCGTTCCAGTGCGTTAAGATGACATCAGGGCGGTACTTTCGTATCAGGCGCACGCACTCTTGATAGGTCTCACGATCATTCACCACGCCCTGAGTGGGCTTGCCAAGGATAACGCGCTCGGTGATGCCCAGCACCTGGTCGCACGCTTGCGCTTCTGCTACCCGCACCTCGCCCATGCTGTGCTTCATTTCGGGGCTGGTATATGAAGTTTCACCCACGCAGAAGGTGACCACATACACCTCCCTGCCATCCGCAGTCAGGCGGGCTATCGTGCCTCCGCATCCCAGTATCTCGTCGTCAGGATGCGCCGCAAATACCAGCACCCTGTGCCAGTGGTCTATGCCTACACGTTGCGTTGCCATTCGCGTATCACTGCCTCCGTGTCCTTCATCCATCGGTAGTCCGAAGCGTCATTCGGTATCAGGTCGCGGCTTTCGCCCGCCAGCGTCCACAGGTAGTACACGCGCGTTCCGGGCGCCGCGGCAATCGGATGATAGCCTCGCGGTATCAGCAGAATGGAGTTGTCGCGGATGGGATACAGCTCGTCGATGTCGCCCTCCGCGGTGAACAACCTCGCCACGCCGAAACTGCTGGCTGGCTGAACCCTGAAGAAATACACCTCTTCCTGTTTGCTCTCGTATGGTGGACGATGCACGTCGTGCTTGTGGGGGGGCCAGCTGGACCAGTTGCCAGGCGGGTTGATGGTCTCGCCGACCACGAGGCGCGATGCTGCTATGCGCTTATCCACCATATCTTTGACATCGCGCCGCCAGTTCCATACGCCCACATCGCGCACCACCACCTCATCCGGTCGCACCAGTCGGGGCGGAGCGTCTGCCTTCACGCGGGTCTTACTGATAGCCACCTCCGCCTCGTCCACCACTTCGATGGCGATCTTCGTGCCGTTGGGTGCGTAGAGGCTCCATGTGTTACCCTCGAACACACTGCGCCTCCCACCCACGTTCGGGTGCATCTCTCCGTTCACCAGCAGATGGCATCTGCCGGCGAGAAAGACCACCACCGCTTCACAGTCGCCCGTGTCAAGCGAGAAGGTATCGCCAGCCGAGCCTTTGAAGACGCCGAACTCGATGTATTGCATCTCATTCGGTTCCACCAGCGGATTGAATCCCTTCTGAAGGGTCACGTGCTTGATCATCCGTTCTCTCCTGCCTCGTCAACGCGTACACCCTGCAGATTCCGTGTCGGAAACG
>CAKZNX010000260.1 GCA_937132045.1 uncultured bacterium | reverse complement strand
GTTTCTGCCAGCATGCGCGGCAGTAACGGCACACTGGGTCGCAAACGGAACCCTCGATGCGCCAGACCAATCAGCCCTTGCCGATGCGGCAACATCCCCGTCAGTACGCTGCCCCGGCTGGGACTGCACTGTGGAGCGGTGCAGAACGCCTGTGTGAATAGGACCCCCTGCTCTGCCAGCTGACTCAGGTTGGGGGTATCCACTTCGCGCCCGTAGACCCCGAGGTGTTGCCCGGTGTCGTGGGTGATGAAGAGACGGGACAGACCATCGCTCGAGTGAAGCGAACGCCCTCCTGAGCCATGCGGTCCATGTTCGCCGTGACAATATCTCTGTTGCCGTAGGCGCCGAGCGCCCACTGCGCCTGGTCATCGGTCAGCACAAAGAGCAGGTTCGGCAGTCGTCTGGTGTGGCTCATGGTGCCCTTCCTGGGTTCTGATGGCAGATTTTCCTTCCTGCCCGCAACGGAGATACCTGCGCTGGGTCAACATGTTGAAGCGTGAAGGTGAGACAAACGTTCGAAGCGAATCCCCTTCCGGGTGACCAGATGAACACGACATTGCAGGTCAGCATCATCGGCAAGGAGTACAGCGCCGACGCACAGCGGGTGCTCGTGTCGCAGATGCGCGCGGACACGGGAGGCAACACCAGCGTGCGCAATGTCGACGCTGGACATCTCGAGTGGAAGCGTGAGGGCTACTTCCAGCGCAACCGCGACCTGGGGCAGGTGTTCATTGTGGAACGCGCCTCCCTGCTGGAGGCGATTGTCCTGCGCACCGGACCGGCTGATGCAGCGGTTTTGCCCGGTGCTCCGGGCGCGAAGGTGTTCGTGCAGTTCTTTGAGGTCTCTGGCGTTCCGCGCATCCACGACAACGGCACCCCGCCGGGCACCGAATCGAAGCACGGCTTCTCGCGCAACCACCGCTGCGATGACTACATCGTCGGCGTGCGCTACCGTCCGCTTCAGATGGTGCGTGGAGGCGTTTTCCCGAACCTTCCACCTACGCGCGATGCTCAGGGCAATCCCACGGGCGACCGGCGTGCCTGCCTAGTTTACCTTCGGTGGCGATTGCACCCTCCTTTGCGCTTTCAGGTGGGCAGACGCTACGCATTCATGGTGGGCTTCGAGGAGCCGGGCGCTGCACGGGGGTTCACGCTGGCAAACCTGAATAGCGCCTGGGTCAACGCGCCCCCCAGCCTCGCGGACGAGCACGACCCATACCACGGCGGTTGGGCTATCCGGCGCGAGGGTGACGGCACCCTTCCGCCTGCCATGCTGCCCGGAGACAGTCCCCCTGCCGATGCCAGGCAACGAGCACGTCTTCAGCGCGAAGCGCTTTTCCCGGCAGGCTCCCTGCGTTATCGGCTCGCGCCCACCACCGATGGCTACCCCGACGTGGATACCTACCGCGACCTCGAGTTCTACCTCGAGGGACGCCCCGCCAGCGCGGATGAACAGCAGTAGACGGTATAATCGGTTCTATCAGGTGCAGCACAGTCCTTACGCCAGTTCGCAAACGGGGTGAACCATGTCCATAAATCTCTGGGAAGAGACAATCACCATTCCCACCTATCCTGTGGGCAAAGCCAACCCGCATCCCCCTCTCCACCGTCGGGGCTACTGGGAAGTGTATCCCTATCCCCTGCTCGACCAGCTGAGCGACGAGGCGGAACCGCGCCAGTATCACGCGCTGTTTCTGGAAAACCCTTACCTGAGGGTGATGATCCTGCCCGAGCTGGGCGGGCGGGTGTGGTCGCTGTATGATAAGGTCGCTGGACGCGAGTGCCTGCACCAACCGCCGTCCATCAAACCGGCGCTCATCGGCTTGACAGGCGCGTGGATTGCAGGCGGAATCGAGTTCAACTTTCCCATCGGACATCGCTATACCACGCATCAGCCGGTGTGGTATCAGCTGGCACCACCCCGAGACGAGGGCGAAAAGTGCACCGTCTGGATTGGCGAGGTATGCCGGCGCAGCCGCATGATGTGGATGGTCGGCATCAGCCTCTACCCCGACCGCGCACTGATGGAGACCGATATCCGTCTGTTCAACCGCACCGAGACCAGGAAGCGCTTCTACTTCTGGACGAACTGCGCCGTGACAGCGCATGCAGACTGGAAATGGATACTGCCCGCTGACAGCGTGCGCAACTGGGAGGGCGACCTGAGCGCAGCACGAGCCGCTCTGCCCTTCCCCGTCACCGACGAGGGCGTCGACCTGAGCCGTTACAGCAGCTATGACTGTGCCTCCAGCGTGTTCGCCCACCGCTTTCGGGCAGACTTCTTCGGCGGATACGACCTGCGAGCCGATGCCGGTTTCCTGCACACCGCCGACTGGCGCGACGCCTGCGGCAGAAAGCTGTTCACCTGGGGCACCTCCGATGACGGCTTGATGTGGGCGGAACGCCTGCACGACGAGGCAATCCCGTATGTGGAAATCCAGACCGGGCGCTTTGAGGACCAGAGCATCTGGCACTGGATCCCCCCTCATGCGATGGAGTGCTGGCAGGAGGCATGGTATCCCGTTCGGGGGCTGGGAGGCGCAATCCGCTCCGCCAACCGTGAGGGAGCGCTGGGGGTGCAATTAGAAGGTCAGCAGATGACGGTTCGGGTGCACAGCACCTCTGCTCGCCCCGACCACCGCCTGATTCTGCAATACGGCGACGACGTGGTGCATGAACAGCGCGTGGACCTCTACCCGGAGCGCCCGGGCAGGTGGTCATTCACGCTTCCGCAGGAGCCGAAATTGCCCCTCAAGGTGTGTGTCGCAAACAGCGGGCGCCAGCCGATACTGGAGGCGATTGCCAATCCGATGCGCCACAGGGAGGAGATTGTCATCGCTCCTGCAACACGCTGCGGCGATGCTTACGGGCTGTTCCTGGAGGGTGATGCACACGAGCGTGCGGGCAATTTGCAGTCAGCTCTGAGCACATATCAGGCTGCTATGGATGCTGGCGTCCCCGACGCGCAGAACGCCTGCGCGCGGCTGTATCTGGAGAGTGGACGGTTTGAGGAGTGCCTTGCGCTAACAGAGAGGGTGCTGAAGCGCAACGCGCAGAACTGGGAGGCGGCGTACCTGCGTGCGCTGTGCCTGATGACGCTGAACAGGGAGCAGGAGGCGGAAGAGTGGCTTTACCCCCTGCGACGCAGTGCGGAATATCGCGGGCTGGCGTTCTATCTGCTGGGTCTGTGCGCTATGCGTCGGGGCGAGCTGGAGCGGGCGGATGACCTGTTCGCGGAAGCTCTGCTTTACAACGCGGGGGATGTGAAGGCGTGGATGATGCGCGCCGTGGTGTTGCGACTGCGAGGCGAGCTGGAAGAGGCAGCTCAGGTGCGCCTGCAGGTGCATCTTCTGGCACCGATGGAGCCTTTGCTTCGCACCGAAGCCTTCCTCAGCACGCCCGATACCCCAGAAGCCGAACCGATCAATCTGCTGCGTCCGCTCATGGCGCAACCCTGTGCCTTCGAGGAGGTCGCCTGCGACTATCTGAACGCCGGCTGTGCGAACGATGCCATCCGCATTCTCGAGGCGCCCTCCCGTCTGGGGCTTGCCGACACGGCACTGAGGCACTACCTGCTCGCGCTGGCGTACGCGCGCAAGGGTTTGCCCGCGCAGGCGGTGGAACATGCTCTGCTTGCCCGGCGTGCAGACTGTGAGTACCTGTTCCCCTGGCGCATAGAGGAGTATCTCGCCCTGCAGGAGGTGCTGAAACTCCGGGCGGACGACGCTCTGGCGCGGTATGCGCTGGGCAACTGGCTGTACGCGCGTGGGCGCGAAGAGGAAGGGATTCTGGAGTGGCTCAGGGCGCTGAACGTCCATGCCGTGAACACCGCGCTCGAGCAGGGCGAGTTGAACCCGACCACTTCTACCCGCTCTCAGTGGCGTCGCGCGGTCCGACGAATCGCCGAGGAGTGCCTTCGCGCGCCCATATCGGAAGAGATGCCGCTGCTGCCGACGCTGTATCGCAATATCGGCATGGCGCTGGCGAAACTGGGGCTGGCAATAGCACGCCGGTATTACGAGAGGGCAATCCACCTTGCACTTGCCGACCCCTACCTGTGGCTGGAGCGCGAGACCTTCGCAGCCGCACCGCAACAAACTGCGCGGACAGGCGCTTTGCGATTGCGCCGTGCCCCGAAGCCGGTACTGCAGGACAACCGCGTCGCTCAGCGCTATGCGAGCCTGCTGGTGAGCTCCGGACAGTACGATGAGGCGATGGAGGTGCTTCATTCGCGCATCTTCCACGTGGCGGAAGGCGAAACCTCCACACGTCCCACGTGGGTCGGGGCGTACGTGGGCAAAGGAAAACACCTGGCGCGTCAGGGCGACTGGAAGGGGGCGCTCGAGCACTTCCAGAAGGCGCTGGAGTATCCACACCACCTTGGGGTGGGCAAGCCCGCACGCCCGGCAGATGCGGTTCCGCTCTTCTGGGCAGGGCTGGCAGCGGAGCAGACTGGCGATACGCAGCAGGCGCATCAGTATTGGGAACAGTGCATTCGTCAGATTGCGCGCAACGATGCGGACAGGGCACATCAATGGCTGGCGCTACGACGTCTGCAGCGCGAGGAGGAAGCGGACAGGCTTCGCGAACAGATACAGGATGACGAGAGCCTGCGGAAGCTGGAGCGCGAGGTGCAGGACGTGTTCGCTGGCAGATAGCAAAGGTTAGCGCTGTTGCCCGGTACCAGCGTACCTGCTATCATATAGTGCAAACACCGAGTCTTCGAAGCGAGGGCAGGCATGAACCAGGCGATTGTTCTGGCGGCGGGAGCGGGAACTCGTTTCTGGCCCTACAACGAGGTGCGCAACAAATGCACGACACCGGTGGTGAACGAACCGGCGATCCGTCGGCTGATACGACAACTGCACGAGGCTGGCATCCGACGGGTAACCGTGGTGACAGGAACACACGGCGCATCGGTACGCGCCGCACTGCATGGCTTGCAGGGTTTGGAAATAGCGTTTGTGGGGGTGCAGGGCACGCCGGGAACGGCGGCGTGTGTGCAGGCGGCGCTGCCGCTGCTGGATAGCAAATCGCCGTTTGGGGTGTTCTACGGCGATATCGTCACCACACAGGCGACCATCAGCCGATTTCTGGAAGCGGCGCGGGGAGGCGATGCGCCTGCAGTCGCTCTGGTGCAACCCATTGTGCCCCCGGAGCGCAACATCGACTGGCTTGGCGCACACGTAACGGGCGCGCGTGTGGAGTATGTGGAGGGTCACAGCCGCGACTGCAAGCATCGCCTGTGCGGGGCGTATGCCTTCACGGACGCCGCCCTTTCCGCCATACAGGACAATCCCGGCATCATGACGCATGTGCCGGTGGGTGGGATGCCGCCGGGCGAGGCGGAGCTGGCGCAAAGTATCCAGACACTTATCGACGACGGTGCGCAGGTTCTGGCAGTGGAGGTAGAAGGCTATCTGGTGGACATGGATAAGGCGTGGCACATTCTGGAGGCGAATCGGCAGGTGCTGGACGACATGAGCCGCACCCTGCAGGAAAATCGCATCCATCCCACCGCGCGCATCCACGACGGTGCGGAAATCCGCGGGCATGTGGTCATCGGTGAGGGAAGCGAGATCGGCAACCGCGTGGTGATCGACGGCAACGTGTTCATCGGCAGGAACACGCGGGTGGTGAACGGCGCCATCGTGGGCAAAGCTGTGGCGATTGGCGACCAGACGCGCGTCAGTGATTACTGCCTGGTGGGCGCATGCAGTGTGGTGGGCAACCGGTGCATCGTGGGGCATGGTGCAGAGCTGGACGGCGTGATGTTCGACGGCGCGTATCTGTACCACTACTGCGAGATTTCCGGCGTGGTGGGGCAATCGGTGGACATCGGTGCGGCGACAGTGTGCGGCACTCTGCGCTTTGACGATGCCGAGACCATCCATCGGGTCAAAGGACGTCGTGAGTTTCCCCTGCACGGCGCGGATGCCACCTATTTCGGCGACTTCAGCCGCACAGGGGTGAACGTCATCACTCAGCCCGGTGTGAAGATTGGCGCGTACACGTGCATCGGTCCGGGTGTGGTGGTATACGAGGACGTACCCAGCCGCAAGCTGCTGCTGCTGAAGCAGGAGCTGGTGGAGAAAGACTGGGGTCCCGAAAGGTATGGCTGGTAGC
>CAKZNX010000259.1 GCA_937132045.1 uncultured bacterium | reverse complement strand
AAGCAACAACATGGCAATCCTCGGTCTGCTGCGGGGGACACCTGACGGCTTGCCCCGACGAGTGCTCACCAGTGCCATTGAACATAAATCGGTGCTGGCTTGTGTCGAGCAGGCTGCGCGCGAGGGGATAGAGACCTGCGTCGTTGGGGTCGACCGCTATGGGCATGTTGACCTCGACATGCTGCGGCGCGCGCTGAGACAACCCACTCTGCTGGCATCCATCCAGGTCGCAAACAACGAAATCGGTACCGTTCAGCGCATTCAGAGTATCAGTCGGATGGTGCACGAGGCTGGCGCTCTGCTGCACTGTGATGCGGCGCAGGCAGTTGGCAAGATACCGTTGAACGTGCACGAGATGGATATCGACCTCATGTCCATCAGTGCACACAAGATGTATGGTCCCAAAGGCGTCGGAGCGCTCTACATTCGCAGTGGGATGCGCAGGTTGTTACGTCCACTTCATTACGGTGGCGGTCAGGAACGCGGCTTGCGTCCGGGCACGCTCAACGTGCCAGCGATCGTTGGCTTCGGAGAGGCTTGCCGACTGTGCATGAATATGATGGAACACGATGCCCGCGCTACGGGGCAGATGAGGGACCTCTTCGAACAGAATCTGATGGAGCAACTGCCCGGCATCACCCGTAATGGCGATCTGCGCAACCGCCTGCCAAACAACAGCAGTCTCACCATACCGGGCGTTGATGCCGATGCACTGCTGCTGAATCTGCCCGACCTTGCCCTCAGCACCGGTGCTGCCTGCACGGCGGGCGCCATCGAGCCGTCGCATGTGCTTCAAGCCATTGGTTTGTCGCGTGAAAACGCTTATCGCACCATACGGGTGGGCTTCGGGCGGTTCAATACCACTGGCGAGGTGCAATATGCTGCCGAGCGCATCGTTCAGGTATTGCGCCAGATGAGTCCCAGTGCGGGATAAATGCTCCTGCCGACATCTCGTTCACAACGGAAGTCTTCGGGTAAAGCATCGCCAGCCGGGTGTTATCTGGGCGCTGCGACCGTCGTTCTGCGCATCATGATCGCCAGCTTCCACACCGCAAACAGAAGGGGTTTCAAGAATCCTTGCAGGCGCCGGCTTTGTCCGCGGAAACGCCGTGGCAAGCCCTTTCAAACCCCTCTCCCAACCTCTCCCCGAGCCATCCGCTGCACATAGAGGCACACCTCACGCAAATGGTAGTCGCCCCACATGCTGGACTCGCCGCAGGGCACCTTCCAGCCTTCAGGCACGTGGTCCCAGCCGTTCGGGCGGTGGTAAACGCTGTGCAGGAGCAAGCCCTGGTGCCGGGCGTCTGTGCTCAGGTAAGGCTCCTCCAGCAGGGGTTTGAGCACCGTCAACCCTGCCTGCCAGTATCGTGCGCCCTCGTCCTCGTGTTCATGTGCCTTCAACCAGTGTCCCAGTCTCAGCAGACCCTGCACGGCGATTGCCGCGGCAGAGCTGTCCACCGGCTCGAAGTCGTTGAACGGGTCGGCAGGGCGATTCAGATAGTCGCCCATCTGCGCCAGACCCGGTGCGCCGGTGTCCCAGTAGGGAATGCCGTCGGTCGGCGTGTGGTGGAGGTAGAAATCCGCGGTCGCCAGTGCAGGGCGCAACAGCATTTCCTGTACCGCCTCGCGACCCCCGAATGGTTGCAGTTCCTCGTCGCTCAACGTATCCGCGAACTCCAGCTGCTCGGCAAAGCCCAGAAGCACCCATGCCAGCCCGCGCGTCCAGGTGCTGAAGGGCGAATAGCCCTGCTGGGTGCTGGGCGCTCGGTAGCTCCCGTCGTTTGGGTTGAACAGGCTCTCGTGCGCCACCCTGCCCCGCACGTCATAATGGTCGCGCCCCTCACCATAGTACACCGTGTAGCGTGCGGTGGTCCGCGCGTGCAGAATCAGACGTTCCAGCAGGGAGATGGATCGGTCGCCTTCTGCTTTCAGCACATGCCCCAGCTGGTACGCCAGCGCCAGCACGCGCAGGGTGCGCATGGTGTCGGCGAACAGCGAATGCGGTCCGTTGAACGAGTAGATGTATCCTCCTCCGTCGGCGGTACGGCTCCAGCGCATTGCCTGCACCGCGCCACTGCATCGGATCGCCAGCTCGCAAAGCGACAGGTCGTCTGCAGGTAAGCGACCTTCCTTAATCATCCGCCACAGGTTACCGTAGGTGCTGATGGTATGAAAACCATGGTCGTGCACACCGGTATGGGTGACGTGCACGGGCATGTAGCAGAAGGTGTTCTCGCGTCCAAGACGCAGGAAACGCTCCTCGCCGGTGGCGTCGTACTGCAGAAGAGCCGAGCCGAACTGAAAACCCTGTGTCCAGTCCGTCCACGCACGACTGGTGTAGCGTCCCCGCACCGTAAACACCGGTGCGCCCTGCTCCGGCGACCACGTACGCTCCAGCGACAGAATCTTCTCCGCCGACAGCGCCCACATCCGGTCAATGCGCGGCAGAAGGTGGCGGGCGGTGAGGTTGGCATCGATCTGGAGCATCTTCCGGTCTTCCTCTCGTGGATATCGAAAAGTAACGCAGGCAAAGGATTCGTCAAAAGGGAAGCGTTTCCTTCCCGAGAAGGGAAAAGCCCCCCCACCACGAAGTGAGACATATCATCCCAATTCAGGATAGGTCAGGAGAGAACCATGAACAGCGAGGCATTTCGTAAGCCAGATAGTATCCTGCGTCCTGCGCCTTTCTGGGCGATCAACGACAGACTGGATCCGCAAGAGGTCGCCCGACAGATGGAAGACATGATCCGCGTGGGACTGTCGGGAGGCTTTTTCCATTCACGACACGGTCTCATCACCGATTATCTGAGCCAGGAGTGGTTCGACTGCATGCGAGCGGCGCTGAAGGTAGCGAAGGAGCGCGACGGCTACCTGTGGCTGTACGATGAAGACCTGTGGCCCAGCGGCAACGCGGGGGGACAGGTAGCAGGCATGAAGGACGAGTACCGTGCCACCACACTCAATGCCATCCTTGTCGCGCCCGGCGAGCCCGAACCCGCTCTCAGCGAAGACCAGGCTCTGCGCGCCTGCTACGCCATTGAGCGACGTGACCGGCTGAATCTGCTGGAATGCGAGCAGATACCGCTCGACCAGCTGGAAACCGCGCGGGCGTACGAAAGGCTCTTCATGGTGCGCACCTATCTTCCCAAGACTGGCTGGTGGGGCGGCGAATCCTACGCCAACCTGCTGCATCCCGAAGCCATGCAGAAGTTCATCGAGCTGACGCACGAGCGTTACTACCGCGAGCTGGGCGAGGAGTTCGGCAGGCGCATCCCTGGTATCTTCACCGACGAGCCACAGGTTCCGTCCTCCCCGACTGGATTTGCATGGTATGATGGCTTGCCCGAACGCTACCGGCAATGGCATGGGCGCGATTTCTGGAAGGACGTGCCTTACCTCTTTTTCGAGGGACCGGAATCTCGCAAAATCCGTCTGCTTCTCCACCGCACCATCCTGCGGCAGTTTCTGGAGGCATACAGCAAACCCATCTACGAATGGTGCGAGGCGCATCGACTGGAGCACACCGGTCACTACAACGCCGAAGACACCTTTTACTATCAAATGGTGAACCACTACGGGGGTGTCATGGCGCACTACCGCTACCAGCAGGCGCCAGGCATCGACCATCTGTGCCGGGTAGCGCATAACCACCTGTTCACGGTCAAACAGGTCTCCTCTGCCGCACGCCAGCTGGGCAGGAAGCGCGTGCTCACCGAAATCTTCGGCGTCAGCCGGCATACAAACACCTTCGAAGACTTCAAGTGGCTTGGCGATTACGACCTCGTACTCGGTGCCAACTTCTTCTGCCCGCACCTGACGTGGTACTCGGGCAAGGGACGCCGCAAACGCGACTATCCGCCCAACTGGAACTACCAGCAGACCTACTGGGATGAGCTCAATCCGCTGAACGATTACTTCACCCGCGTGGCATACGCCCTCACCCGCGGCAAGGCGTCGGTGGACATTCTGCTTCTGCACTCCATCGAGAGCGCCACTGCCGCCCGTCGCTTTGGCGCGGAAGTGCAGGGAGAGGTCAGGGACGGCGCCCGCCGAACACCGCTGGACGTGCCCACCGCCGACCTGCGTGCCGCCGACGATCTCGACAGCCTGATGCGCAAGACGCTGGACGCCATTCTCAACGCCGGCTACGACTGCGACCTGGGCGATGAGGGCTATATCGAGGACATGGGCAGTGTGCAGGGCGACCGCTTCGTGATTGGCGAGATGGGCTACCGGGTGGTGGTAGCGCCCCCTGCCACCACATGGCGCCCCCGAACCTATGAACTGCTGCGACAGTTTGCGGACAACGGAGGAAAGGTGATCCTGCTTGGAGAGCTACCGTCCGAGCTGGACTGTGAGCCTGCACGCGAGAAGTGGCTAGAGCTTGCCTCCCATCCCAACGTGCGTTCCCTGCCGTGCGCGGTGGAGGCAATCCAGAACGCCATCGACGAGATAGCGCCCAGCTCCTTCACCCTGAAAGGCACGGACGGCAAGGCAGTGCCGATGACCTACCTTCAGCATCGCATCGACGGCGATGAGCACATCTTCTTCATCGTCAACTCCGACCGCAACGCCGGTAGAGACTATGTGCTCACCTTCAAGGGCATGGCAGGCAAGCCTACACTGAAGTGGGATGCGGTGGAAGGCACGTGCCAGCGTGTGCAGGCGCGCCAGGTGGGCAACGACCTGCGATACGAGTTCGACCTTCCGCCATGCGGTTCACTGTTGCTGACGGTCGGAGCGGACGTGCCCTCTGCTCAGGTGGAGGAGCGCCTACCCGACCTTCGACAGGGAGAGGTTATTCCCCTGCCGGAGAAGTTCGCCTTCACCCGTACCGACCCGAACGTGCTGGTGATGGATCGCATCAGCGTATCCTTCGACGGCGGGAGGACCTTCGAGCCAGAGGATTACGAATGGCGCGTGCGGAAGGCGCTGGCACAGCGTTTCGGCACCGAAGCGACCCTGGAGTGGCAGCCGTGGGTGGCAATCCGCAAGGGACTGTTCGAGGGTAGGGGCGGCGATATCGTCCTACGCTATCGCTTCCTGAGCGACCTCGAGAAGCCGAAGAGCTATGTTGTGATCGAGGACCTGCATCGCGGCAAGCTGCAGGTGAACGGCGTGCCCATCAGCTGGGACAGCCCTGAGGAACTTGGCTGGATCTGGGACAGGGCGTTCCAGATTGTGGAGGTGACCCAGCTGGTGCGGAAGGGCGAGAACGCCGTGGACTTCGCTGTGCACTACGACTTCCTGACGGAGGTCGAGACCGCCTATTTGGTGGGCGATTTCGGTGTGGCTATGGTAGACCCCTTCCGCGGCAAGCTGGTGGACGAGCCGAAGCATCTGCAAACCGGTTCGTGGAGCACGCAGGGCTATCCGTTCTACGTCGGACGCATGGTGTATCAGTGCACCTTCGACGCGCCCGCGGGCGGGCGGGTGTTCCTGCGCCTGAACCGTCCGTCGGGCATCCTGTTCGGAGTGCGCCTGAACGGCAGGGACGCCGGCAAAATCTTGTGGCGACCGTATGTGCTGGAGCTGACTCCGCTGGTGCAGGGAGGTGGCAACCACCTGGAAATCGAGGTGGTCTCTTCCCTGCAAAACGCCTGGGGACCGCTTCACGAGAAGAACGGCGATGACAACATGTGGGCAGGTCCGAACGCCTTCCAGGAGGAGTGGTTCCTGCGTGAGGAGCTGAACAGCTTCGACTACGGTTTGCTGGGTGGCGTGGAGCTGGTGGTTCTGTAACAGCAGGTGAGCAACCCTTCGTGTCATTGCGAGGAGCGCAGCGACGAAGCAATCTCCTCCACCTACCGCAGACCGCAGGGGATTGCTTCGCCTGCTCACGCAGGCTCGCAGTGACACCGTAATCTGGAGGGCGAGACTCCCCTGGATGGCTCACCGGGAGGTTCGCCCTCCACCGAGAGTGAGGCTATTGTTGTGCAGGAAAGCGTGTACGAACTGCCTGAACCGTTTGCCGAGGCGGTGAGGCTCTTCAATGCGGGCGAATACTTCGAGTGCCATGAGGTGGTGGAGGAGCTCTGGCGCGAGGAGAGCACGTCGCTGCGGTTGTTCTATCAGGGCATCCTTCAGGTCGCCGTCGGTTGTTACCACCTGACGGTGCGGCGCAACCGACACGGTGCGCTGAGCAAACTGCGTGCCGGTGTCGAAAAGCTGCATCAGTTCCCCGCTGTCATGGGACTGATAGCACTGGAAGACCTGCGCCAACAGGTTCGCGACCTGTTGATACGGATTGAGGCGACCGACGACCTGACCAGCCT
>CAKZNX010000258.1 GCA_937132045.1 uncultured bacterium | reverse complement strand
ACCGTATGCCAGAATGTGGCAGTGGCAATCATTGAAACCCGGTACCACCCATAGCCCTGCTCCGTCCAGTCGCCGTGCGGAGGGATAGCGTGCACCCAGATCGTCGCTGTCACCGATCGCCAGAATGCGTTCGTCACGCCAAACCATCGCCCGCGCCATGGGCTGGCTGTCGTCCATGGTGTAGATGGTAACACCGCTCAGCAGCTGCTCACTCATTCGGACCTCGTCTCCCGATACATCACCCTGCCATCCACCATGGTCAGCACCGGCTTGCCAAGCAACTCCCAGCCTTCGAACGGGGTATTGCGCGATTTCGAACGGAAATCGCTGGCACGGACGGTCCACCTTCGCGACGTATTAAACAGCGAGATGTCCGCCGGAGAACCCGGCTTCAGCGTACCACCCGGAAGACCCAGTATCTTCGCCGGCTGACAGGACATCTTCTCCACCAGCATACTGAGGCTCATCCTGCCGGTGCTCACCAGCTCGGTGTGTGTTAGTGCGAAGGCGGTTTCCAGCCCCACAATGCCGAACGGCGCAAGGGCAAACTCCTGTGCCTTTTCGTGCGCGGCGTGCGGTGCGTGGTCGGTGGCGATGGCGTCGATGGTGCCGTCCAGCAACCCCTCGATGATAGCGTCGCAGTCTGCCTGCGTGCGCAGGGGTGGGTTCATCTTGGCACCGGTGTTGTAGCCCATGCACGCCTCGTCAGTCAGCGCAAAGTAGTGCGGACAGGTCTCGGCAGTCACGGGTGCTCCCCTCTGCTTCGCCCAGCGGACGATTTGAACCGCGCCCGCTGTGGACACGTGCAGAATATGCAGACGACAACCGGTGTACAGGCTCAGCAGACAGTTGCGCGCTACCTGCACCTCCTCCGCTACTGCGGGCATCCCCCGCAAGCCCATTACGGTAGAGGTGAGCCCCTCGTTCATGCAGGCGTCGCGAGTGAGAGACTTGTCCTCGCAGTGTGTCAGCACCGGTAAACCGAGCTGCGCCGCGTACTCCATTCCCCGCCTCAGCACCTCTGCCGACTGCAAAGGATAGGCATCGTCGGTCACCGCCACGGCGCCAGCATCCTTCAGCGCTGCCATCTCGGTCAGACCCTCTGCCTGCAATCCGCGCGTGATGGCAGCAACGGGATAGACACGCGCCACCGCCACCTCCTCCGCACGCTTCAGCAACCCGCGGATGACGGAAGGCTCGTCGAGCGGGGGATCGGTGTTGGGCATACAGCACACCGCGCTGAAACCTCCCGCCGCAGCTGCCATCGTGCCGGACTCCACGTCTTCCTTGTACTCGTAGCCCGGTTCACGCAGGTGCACGTGCAGGTCGATCAGGCCCGGGGTCAGCGTCAGCCCAAAACAGTCGATCACCTCACAGCTACCCACGTCGAACGGCGTGCTGTCATCCACAATCGCCAGCACCTTGCCCTCGTCCACCACCACGTCTGCCACGCGGTCGATGCCCTGCGATGGGTCACACACCTGCGCTCCACGAAAAATCGTCCTCATGCTGCCGCCTCCCCACCCAGAAGATGGTACAGCACCGCCATTCGGACAGCGACGCCGTTGGTCACCTGTTCAAGAATCACCGATCGTCCGCTGTCTGCCACGTCGTCTGTAATCTCCACTCCCCGATTCATGGGACCAGGGTGCATGACGATACAGTCGGGTTTGGTCACTTCCAGAGCGCGGGCGCTGACGCCCCACCGTTGCGAATACTCGCGCAGGCTCGGCAGCAGTCCACGCTCCATGCGCTCCTGCTGAAGCCGTAGCGCCATCACCACATCCGCACCTTCAAGACCCCTGTGAAGGTCGGTGCTCACCTCCACGGGTAATCGGTGCACGTCGCGAGGCAGAAGGGTTGCCGGACCCACGAAGCGCACCTTCGCCCCCACTTTGGTTAGCCCCCACAGATTGCTGCGCGCCACACGACTGTGCAAAATGTCGCCCACGATGGCAACGGTCAAACCCTCCAGACGCCCTTTGCGCTGGCGGATAGTGAGCATGTCCAGCAACGCCTGCGTGGGGTGCTCGTGCATTCCGTCCCCCGCGTTCACCACGGGAATATCCAGCGCCTGAGCCGCCATGTGCGCCGCGCCCGACTGCGGGTGACGCATCACCAGACAGTCTATCTGCATCGCACGCAGGTTGCGCACCGTGTCCAGCAAGCTTTCGCCCTTCTGCACCGAGCTGGTGGAAGCAGCCACGCTGGTGGTATCGGCGGACATGATTTTGGCGGCGTTCTCGAACGAGACGCGGGTGCGCGTACTCGCTTCATAGAACAGGGTAACCACCTGTCTGCCCCGCAGGGTGGGCACCTTCTTCACCGGGCGTTCCAGTATCTCCCGGAAGGATTGCGCGGTATCCAGAAGTAAACGGATGTCCTCAGCATCGGTATCACGCAGCGCGATCAGGTCGGTCAACATGGCTAACGCTCCTCGTCCGGTTTGCGAATGCACACAGAGTCTTCGCCGTGCAGTTCCTCCAGTCTGACCTCCACAAACTCCTGCCGCGAGGTTGGCAGGTTCTTGCCCACATAGTCGGGGCGGATGGGCAGCTCGCGATGTCCCCGGTCGATCAGCACCGCCAGCTGAATCAAGGCAGGTCTGCCCAGGTCCATCAGGGCTGTGATCGCGGCTCGAACCGTGCGCCCGGTGTAAATCACCTCATCCACCAGCACCACCCGCTTCCCGTCCACATCGCCCGGAATGCGGGTCGCGCCGATGTCGGAAACCGTGTGGGTGCGGTAGTCATCGCGGTACAGGGTGATGTCCAGCTCGCCAACAGGCACAGCCGTACCTTCGATGTTCTCGATCAGCCGGCTCAGGCGGTGCGCCAGCGGAGCTCCCCGCCTCAAGATGCCCACCAACACGAGGTCTTCTGCGCCCTTGTTCCGTTCCAGTATCTCGTGGGCGATACGGGTGAGGGCACGCCGCATCTCATGGGCATCCATCACTTTCACTTCGGTGGGCATGACGCGCCTCCTCAAAGCTTCGATGACAGCGGGCGGCAAGGAGAGGTGCAACGATGTGCGGAACCAGGTGCATCGCTCCTTGTCCGCCTCGCAGGACGGACTTAAAGGAACCCGTTGCATAGAGTATAACGAAAGCCCCGACGGTTTGTCAAGCCGGGTTGTAGTGTGCTTGCGAAAGCTGATCGGCTCGGCAGGGGTTCCTCACCCTCCACAGGTCTGTGTCATTGCGAACCTGCCCCCAAGGCAGGCGAAGCAATCCCCCCAGGGCTTCTTGGTAGACGGAGGAGATTGCTTCGTCGCTACGCTCCTCGCAATGACACCCGGCGTGAAGGAGATTGTTTCGTCGCTGCGCTCCTCGCAATGACACGAAGTGCATGGAGGGCGGACGTCCCGGTGAGCCGGTGTGGGGTGCATCCTCGGCTCGGCAGGGATGCCTCGCCCGCCACAGGTCTGTGTCATTGCGAGCCTGCCCCCAAGGCAGGCGAAGCAATCCCCCGAGGGCTTCTTGGTAGACGCAGGAGATTGCTTCGTCGTTACGCTCCTCGCAATGACACCCGGCGCGAGGGGGATTGCTTCGTTGCTGCGCTCCTCGCAATGACACCCGGTGCGAAGG
>CAKZNX010000257.1 GCA_937132045.1 uncultured bacterium | reverse complement strand
GCAATGACACGGGTAAGGTGTCATTGCGAGCCTGCCTTCAGGCAGGCGAAGCAATCTCCCACGTCTTGCTGTAGGCGGAGGGGATTGCTTCGTCGCTTCGCTCCTCGCAATGACACGGGAGGCGAGGGGCTACAGCTTGGGTGCGCTGAAGTCACTTCAACGCAAACTGCGGGATCGGCAGCTGCTTCCCGCCCTGCAGCGCGCTCTGATGGGCGATGATGCCGGGCACCGTCAGCGCAAGCGCTGCATCGATGTCGATCTCCGGTTTGCGATTGTTCACCAGCGCGTCCACGAACTCGTGCGTCAGGAAGGTGTGCGAACCGTCATGCCCGCTGGGATGGCGCAAAGGCTCGGGGAGCATGTCGGTTTTCCACCACTGCGTCTGCTCGTGCTGTTCCAGCTGGGGGCGGGTGCGCACGAAGCCCGCATCGTCCTTCTCCTGCACCTCGCTCGCCCGTCGGATGATGTACCCCACACCGTTGGGATGCGGGTCGTAGAAGCTCATCTGGTCGCCAATCCACTGACCGCGTTCGCAACCGCCTACCGCCGCCTTCCAGTACACCCCGATACGAAAAGCGTTGCCCCGATTGGTGGTGAAAAAGGCGGTGCCGTTCCAGAAGGGGTTTTTGTACACGTTGTCCTTCAGGATGGGCGAGTCGTCGCCCCAGCCCACGGCACACACCTGCGTCATCCGCTCCCCGGTAACGCCCACCAGGTAGCCGGTGCAGTGCGTGGGATAGTGCAGGGGAGGAAAACCATGACGCCACGTGCGGTTGCCCTTTTCATCGAAGAAGAGCACTTCCAGACCCGGATGATGGTAATCGGCTTCGGTGTAGAACAGACTGCCGAACTTGCTCTCGCGATACCATTTACGCGCGGAGATGACCGACTGATGATACCAGCTGGTCTCTGCCAGCATATAGGTCAACCCGGTGCGCCTCACCATGTCCAGCACCTCCTCAGCCTCAGCGACGCTCATGCATGCCGGTACCGCGCACAGCACATGCTTACCTGCCTTCAGGCACGCCACCGAGTGCTTCGCATGGTCGGGCGCCGGAGTGAAGACAGCCACCGCCTCCACGTTCCTGTCCTCAATCAGCTTCTCCAGCGACTCATACGACTTACTGCATCCGTAAACGTGCATCAGGTGCTGACGTCGATCGGGAATCAGGTCGCTGACCGCCTCCACGATGCAGTCAGGATGCTCGTGAAAGTAGAAAGACGCCCCGAAGTTTCCTCCGACCACACCGATGCGTACTTTCTTCGGCGCGCCCGTGTGCACCCCCGCCATCAGCGGCGCAGCCGCCAGCCCTGCCGCCAGGGTCGTACTTGCACGCAAGAACTGCCGTCGGGAGAGAGTGCGCACCTTTGCCGTGCGATGCATCGTCCTTTCCTCCTTGTCATTTGCCCTTTTCCGCTTCGTAATGCACCCAGCGTGGAGCCAGCTTTAGCTGGATCAGCGTCAACGCCAGGATAATGATAAAGATGATCCACGCCAGCGCCGAGGCGTAACCCATCTTGAAATAGGTGAAGGCGTTGTTGAACAGGTACATCACCGGTACCAGCAGGCTATCGCCAGGTCCGGTGCTGCTGGTGCCTGCGCCCACACCGCCCAGAATGTAGATGCGGTCGAACTCCTGCAGCGCGCCGATCGTGCCCATAATCAGGTTGAAGAAAATGTAAGGCGAGAGCATAGGCAGGGTCACATGGCGGAACTTTGCCCAGCCAGACGCACCGTCCAGCTCTGCCGCTTCGTACAGGTGTGTAGGTACGCCCTGCAGACCCGCCAGCCACAGGATCATGCCGCCGCCCGCACCCCACAGCCCCATCACGATGAGACCCGGCTTGCTCCATTCCGGCACCCCGAACCAGCCCGGAGGCGCCCATCCAAACCACTGACCGAGGGTGGCTTTCCACGCAGCATTGATGATGCCCCGGTTCGGGTCGCCGTTCAGTATCCACGCCCAAAGCACCGCTGACGCCACCACCGGCACAATGGAGGGCATGTAATACGCCGTGCGGTATCCGCTCATGCCCCGTACCTGAGTGTTCAACAGCATGGCGATTGCCAGCCCGGTGGTCATACCCAGCGGAATGCCGAAAAACGCCAGATACCCAGCGTTGTAGAAGGCTTTGCTGAGGAAAGCGAAATCCACCGTCAGCAGCTCCCGGTAGTTGAGCAAGCCGACGTAGCGCGGCGGATGCAACACATCGTAATCGCAGAAGCTGAACACAATCGAAGCCAGTATCGGTCCTGCCGTGAACAGGAAGAAGCCCACGATCCACGGCGCCGCGAACAGGTATCCCGCTATCGCCTCCGGGCGGGACAGTTTGCCCACCGGACCAGAACGTCGCGCCAGCACCGCCACCACCGTCACAAACGCCAGCAGCCCCAGCGCAATCAGCGCCATCGGCAGGCGGATGTCGAGGATCGGATACTTCTCGCGGGTGAAGACCTTATCCAGCTCCCGCTGAACGGTAAGCGCACCGGCATCCAGCGCCTGTTTGGGGGTCATCTCGTGCAGGATCGCCATGTCGAAGGCGCGCACGTGCTCGTCCCACAGGCGCTGACCTACAAAGGTCACCGGTCGGAACCGGGAGACCTGCATCAGGTCGATAAACATGCGCAGTGGCTCGCGGAACTTCGCCGATTTGGGCGCGAACTCGCGGAACACCGCTTCGTTCACCTTCAGGTTAGCGGACAGTCCGGGCACGTAGGGACGTCCTTTGCTCTCGTTCCACGCCTTTTGCGCCCGCGCCGAAATCAGGTTGCTCTCCACACCGCTCATCCACTTGATGAACAGCCACGCCTCCTCCACGTGTTTGGCGCCGCGCGGGATGGCGTACGAGAACCCTCCCGACCAGGTGATGAACTTCGGCTGTCCCTCGAAGGGCGGCTCTCCGCGCAGACGGGCGGCAGGCACAGGCGCTGGCGCCACACCGAAATCGAGGTCGGGTTTGTAGCGCGCGATGTTGTTCAGCACCCAGTTGCCGTCTATCTTCATCGCCACCTTGCCGATGAAGAAGGGGTCCATCTCCTGTGTCTGGAAGCCCGACGCGAAGGCGTTGATGTTCTTTGCACCGCCCAGCTCGTCGTACACCTTCACCAGCCACTCCAGCGCCGCCACGGTGCGCGGGTTATTCAGCGTGCAGGTGCGCCCGTCGGGCGACATGAACTCGCCGCCGTTCTGCCACGAGTAGAGGTACAGCCACGAGTTGCCGTAGTTGGGGATGAATCCGATGCGCTGATAGGTGCCGTCGGGGTTGCGTTTGGTCAGCTTCGTCGCGTACTCCAGCAGCTCCTCCCACGTTTGTGGAGGGCGGTTAGGGTCGAGCCCCGCCTCGCGGAAGAGCTGCTTGTTGTAGTACAACGCGCGGTTGTCGGTGCCGGCGGGCACGGCGTACACCTTGCCTTTGTAGCACGCCTCCTGCCAGCAGGCGTTGTAGAACTCTTCGGGACGGATGCCGTCGGGGTCGTTGCGGTCACGTGCAATCAGGTCATCCAGCGGTCGGAAGGCGTCACGCGATGCCCAGTCACCGATGGTGAAGCGGTCCTGGAATATCACGTCGGGTGCCACGTTGCCCACGATGGCGGTCATCAGCTTCTGGGGGTTCATGCGCCCCGCACCCATCGAAAGCAGGCTCACCTCGATATGCGGATAGCGCCGCTCGAACTCCTCCACCTGCGCGCGCAGACCGGCACTCTCCTCGCCCAGTTGCAGTCCCCATACCACCAGCTTTACCTTGCGAGAAGGCGGTGGCTGGCGACTCGCCAGCGTCAGCGACACTCCCACAATACCCAGCAACACCACGAACAGCACTGCCCACGGCAGGGCAGCTTGCAACCGTTCTCGCATCGTGCCTCCGCCCCGTGTTTCGGTCACCTCTCTATTGTAACAGGTGGAAGGCAAACGGGCAACAGCCTCCCCTCTCCCGAAGCGCTGACAGAGGGTGAGGGGGGTGTGAAACCCGCTTGACAACACGTAGCCACATGAAGTATATTTTCTACAGACTAGCAAAATAAGGAGACCACGAATGCGCAGACTATGGTGGCTGGCAGTGCTGATGCTGGCGATTGGCGCGCACGCTCAGGAGGGCGGCTGTCCTGCTTGAACGGTGATACAGTCGCACCAGCGCGGGTCGCTGGACGTCGGGATCGCAGAGTTTACGGTACCACCCGGCAAGGTGGCGCTGTTCGGGATGGTGTCGGGTAACTCGGAGGAGAACCGGGGCAAGGTCTGGCTGCGCTCCGGCATCACACCTCGGCTCGATGTGGGTGGCGGCTACACCCGCATGGGCAACCGGTGGTCGTTGCTGTTCACCTGGCATCCCGTTACTTCGAAGGATGGCGCCCCGGTTGATGTGTTGATGGGCTACGGCTTCACCTCCTCCAACGTGCGCGAGCAGGACGGCTTCTACCTGTTTGCGGTGAGGGGCTTCGGCAAGCTGTCGCTCGTCACCGGCTTCGAGCGTTTGCGCAACGGGCGCTACATCGGCGTGCTGGCAGGCTCGTACATGCTGTCGCCAGAACTGGGGCTGATGTTCTACGGACACACCGGCAGTATGCCCGGCGAGCCGACCCTGTATAACCTCGCCCTGATTCGGCGCGTGGGCGAGTGGCAGGTCGGGCTGTGGTGGTTCCACCCCAGCAAGGAAAGCACCGTCGGCTTATCGTTCTCCACCCAGATAAGCCTGACCGGCAGATAGATTGCCGTGTCATTGCGAGGAGCGCAGCGACGAAGCAATCTCCCTCAACCCTCGTGTCATTGCGAGGAGCGCAGCGACGAAGCAATCT
>CAKZNX010000256.1 GCA_937132045.1 uncultured bacterium | reverse complement strand
GCGCTCCTCGCAATGACACAATGGCTCCGTGTCATTGCGAGCCTGCCCCCTACGCAGGCGAAGCAATCCCCTACGTCTTCTAGGATGCGCAGGAGGTTGCTTTGTCGCTACGCTCCTTGCAAGGACTCGGAGCAGTTTCGCTCGAACTTGACATTGCTGGCAATGGTGCTATAATGCACACCGTTATCGTGCTTCATACTTAAGGCAGGCAGAATTGCCTGACAGCATCCAACGTCAGGAGGCTTCGTCATGATGCCCGAAACCGACAACGAAGCGCGTTACCGAGCGCTTTTCCAGTGCGCCCAGGACGGTATCTTCCTGTTCGACGCCGGTAGCGGCAGGTTCATCGAGGTTAACCAGGCTTTCCTGCGCATGTTCGGTTACTCCTCGGAGCAGGTCGAGCGAATGACCATCTTTGACCTCCCGCAGGATACGGAAGAGAACATTCGCCTCAACATCCAGCGCGTGCTCCATCACGGCTACTGGCAGCTGGGTGAGCGTACCTATCGCCGTGCGGACGGCTCGCTGTTGCAGGTCGAGGTGTATGCCTCGCGCGTGGAACTGCAGGGGCGGTTGTACATCATGGCGGTAGCCCGCGACATCACCGAGCGCAAGCGCAACGAACAGGAACGCCAGAAGATGCATGAACAGCTGGAACAGGCGCGCAAGATGGAGACTATCGGTACGCTGGCAGCCGGTGTCGCGCACGACTTCAACAACCTGCTGACAGCCATCGTCGGCAACGCCGAGCTCCTGCAGATGACACACGGAAGCGACCCTAAGGTGTACGAGCGCACCCAGCAGATCCTGCAAGCGTGTGAGCGAGGCAAGCGCATGGTAAATGCCCTGCTCACCTTCAGCCGTCGAAGCATGACCGAAATGCGCCCGCACAACCTGAACAGCCTGATTTCCGCTTCTCAACAGATCCTGAGCCACGTTCTGCCGGCTCACCTGAGACTGGAAACGCACCTGCAAAGCGCCCTGCCTGCCACATACGCGGACGCCACGCAGATCGAGCAGGTCATTATGAACCTGTGCGCCAACGCCCGCGACGCCATGCCAGCAGGCGGTAGCCTCACCATCCGTACCCGCAGCCTATCGCTGACGTCGCCCCGGATGATGCTGGGCACGCAGTTGCCTCCTGGCGAATACGTGTGCATGGAGGTAGAAGATACTGGAGTCGGCATCGCTCCAGAACACCTGTCCCATATCTTCGAACCTTTCTTCACCACCAAGCCCGCGGGTACCGGCACAGGATTGGGACTTGCCACCGTGTATGGCATCGTGCTGGCGCACAACGGAGGCATCGAGGTGGAATCCGCTGTCGGCAAGGGTACGCTGTTCCGCGTGCTGCTGCCGGCATTGAGCCTCCAGAAAGATGGCACAGCCGAAGCTGAGCAAAGCCCATCCGGTCAAGTATCGCACAGGTGGCGCGTGCTGTTCGTGGACGACGAAGCGAGCATCCGCGAAACGGTCGCTACCATGCTGGAACATGCCGGGTGTGAGGTGCAGGTCGCCGAGAACGCCGAGCAGGCGCTGCAGATATTGCACAACCATCCGGACGACTATCACCTGCTGATTACAGACCTCACCATGCCCGGGATGAACGGCATCCAGCTTGCGCAGAAGATCATTGCGCTGGCTCCCAGTCTGCCCGTCATCCTGTGCAGCGGCTATGGCACACAGGTTGCCGAGCAGACCGAAGATGTCCCCAATATCGTCGGGTATGTACAGAAACCGTATCGGCGTCAACAACTGCTCATCGCGATAGAACGCGCGCTTCAGCGTTGAGACACCTGCCATACCGCGCGCACAGGCTCCATCGCGCGCCGGTACCAAAGCGCTGCAAATGAGGCGTCTGGCGTCGCCGCTGGGAAGATGACGTAGCGCAACCGCACGCCGCTTGTCCGTGCAGCGGTGAAGCCGATGCCTCCCTTTGCCGCCGAGTCCCAGTACACGATAGCGTCGGCTGGCGTCAGCGACAGACAGGCTTGCGTCCAGCCCGGTCCGTTCACCACATACCAGCGAGGCTCTCTCGTGACTCCCAGCACGCCCTCGGCATCGCCTTTGCCGTCCACACGCGCCTTCAAGCCGCCGCTGTCCTCGTAGTCCCCATCCTGTCGATAATAGGCGCGGCTGTAGATGCCCTCGCTGGTACTGGTGTCGATCTGTACGTCGAAATAGCGCCCATAGAAGCTGTATCGCTTGGTGTAGGTCACTCCCCCAACCAGCTCGCGTCGCACCTGTACAACCGTCCTGACCGGTCCGTGAGATACCAGCGTCACCTGCGCAGGCGACTCTCCTCTCTCCTCCACCCAGCCCGTCTTTTGCGAGGAGAACGCCAGATGGCTGATTATCGGTTCCCCGTTCGGAGGCAGCGCGGAGGCAACCTGCTCATTCCGACGCAGGCTGCCGGGCGAACGCATTGCAATATCGCGCGGAACTCCCTCTGTCAGGCTCAGGGTGTAGGTCTCCCGCAGGATAAACGGCTTCCTGGCATCCCAGTCGTGAGGCGCGGGCGGTGCAAGCACCGCCTGCGACCGGCTCATCGCGACTATTTTCACCCACTTCGTCGCCTGCGCGGTCATGCGCCCCGGTATGATGAAGGCGATCTCCGCCCGACCGTCCGGCAGGCGATCACATTGCGCAGGTATCTCCGCCAGCAGACCACCCCTCTCGTCGCACAGATACGCCCGCACCGACTCGGGTGCGAAGCTGGGCGACTCTACTGCTACAACCACCACCTCATCCTCACGGTCAACCGACCCCGCTTCCACCTTCACCAGCCTCTGGTAGTCCCACAGCCGCAGGTTACGGGCGAACTGCACTACCGCGCTGGCGCTGTTATCGTGCTCAGAGATGTCCCGAAGCGAACCACTGGGCTTTGCGTGTACCCACAGGGTTCGCGTCCCGTCCAGACGGCTGGTGCTAACGGTGACTGGTACCTCCTTGCGGCTACCGGCGCCCAGCGACACGGTTCCCTGCCAGAGGCGATGACCGGCTGTGCGCTGGTCCGCGTAGAGCGTGATCTGCACCTTGTCGGCGCGGGCGAACCCCCGGTTCTGCAAGACCAGCGCCACCTTCACAGGCTCACCCTGCTTCGCCTGCCTTTTCTGAGGACGAATCTGAACAGACACATCCGGCTGGCGCGTGTGTTTTCCGCAAAGGATGTCCACCGAAGTGCGCTTCTCCCATCTGTTACCAGCGCGCAGCGCCAGCACTCCATCCTGCCTCCACTCCACAGGAACTCTTTCACGACGCCCCGAAGGCGTCAAGTGAAATGCCACCGTCGTCCGCCGATCCCAGCGCGGCGTCACCGCTCGCAGGTCAACCTGTACCCGCCCCGAAGTTGCATATGCCTCCAATCGCACGTGCTCCGCGTCCAGCCGGCGCAGCATCACCCACTCCGCTGGCGTCTCACGGAACGCGAAGCCATCTGCCTGCACCGTCGTCACCGGCTGTCCGTTCACCAGCAGGCGGCTCTGTTCAATCTTTGGCCCCTTCACCCAGAACCCGAACTGCGGCAGAACCACTGTCCTGCCGTCCATGCTCAGCGAGTACGGCTTTTCACCGAAATTGACCACCGCCACCGTGCCGTCGGCGAAACCGGTGCGCTGAACATCGCGGTCGGACGTAACGAACTCATGCGACACCATCTCCTGCGTCGCCAGCGCCTCGTGCAGTTTGCTGGTAAGGTAACAGGTACGGAGAAACGCTCGCCGGTCTTTGTGCCACGCCCCTTCCGGATCGAGCCACATCATCGGCATGGTGGCATAGAGGATATTGAACAGGTCTTTGCGCGTCATGTTGTGAGGGTCGATGCGTATCAGCCAGTCGGAAGAATCGCCCCAGTACCAGGTGGACACCACGCAGTCATGGAATACCAGTTCCCACAGCGGCACGCGATAGCGATGCCCGATGCCCCACTGCTCATACTCGCTGTAGGGAGGCAGTCTGTTGCCCCACGGGTCGGTGAAGGACTGTTCCTTGCTTTCAGGACGGATGAGATGTCCGGCGGGCCACGAGTAACGTCCTCCGCTCATCATGCCCTCGATGTAGTCCAGATAGGGCACCGCCCACCAGATGCCGTGCTCACCACCAACCACCAGCCCCAGTGAACGCACGTATGCCAGCAACTGCTCGCCGCACTGCCGCTTCTGTGTGCGGGTGAGTGGGTGCTCAGGGTCGTAGCACTCGTACAGCGCTTCTGCAGTGGTCACGTCGATAAATCGCCCGATGAAGGGGTGGTTTTGCAGGGCGCGCGGAATCACTTTTTGAGCGGTTCGCAACCACAGCGCGGGACAGCGCTTCATGTACTGCTGTCCCTCCATCGTCAGCCAGGCGGTCATCCGTTGTCCATCCGCTTTCAAGACGGCGGATTTCGGCAGGATGTCGTGGGCGGAATCGACTTTGTCCTCGTTATCTACAGGCAAAATGTCGGTATAGTTGTCGTACTCACTGGTGATGTAGCCGGCGTCGATTGCCTTTTGCATCGGCTCGCGCGCGGCGGCGCCGTTGATAATCAGCCGGGTCACGCCCGCGGCACGCACCTCATTCACAAAGCGCTCGTAGTCCACGCCCCAGATGCCCCACAGGTTGGCTGCACCGAACAGACGGCGCAGGTTGGGGTTGCGCTTGACCTTCTCGGAGAGGGACACCACCAGTCCCTGCCGCTTCGCATGAGCACGGTAGGCTTTGGCAAGGGCAACGTACCCTCCCGATGAGGCGAAATGGTAATACATGCGCCGCGGATACCCGAAGCGCCCCTTCTGTGCCAGCCAGCCGATTTGCGGAGCC
>CAKZNX010000255.1 GCA_937132045.1 uncultured bacterium | reverse complement strand
CCTAATAGATTTACTTCATTGTATCATCGAGAAAAGAACTGTCAACCTGTTTCGAAGCGTGTTTGAATAGGATTAAACCTATCCGCCCAGCCCCTTCCCGACGCGGTAAGGGGGAGTTCGCAACCTCTCCCCGCTCTGGGGAGAGGCAGGGAGAGGGGCGTGAAAGGGCTCTTTACAACGTTTCTGGTCGTCAATTCGTAGCGGGCAACGTGTTTTCGCACACCCTTTCAGTCGCTTGACAGTCCTTCGGGAAGGTTGTATAATAGTTAGCGCGAGGTCGGGGTGTGGCGCAGTTTGGTAGCGCGCCTGGATGGGGGCCAGGAGGTCAGCGGTTCAAGTCCGCTCACCCCGACCATTTATTTCACCTCGGACGCCAGAGCCCGCAACGCCCGCCACAGTGCCGCGGGGTGCGGCTCCACCACCATTATCCGCTTTCCCACCCGTTCAGCCAGCTGCCCGACGGTCACGTCGTCCAGAAAAAGGGTTCCCTCGCGCAGGCAGATGGAGGGCAGGATGATGACGGGATGCGCTGGGAAATGCGCTAGCGTGTGGGCAATGTCCTGGGCAGTGAGCAGTCCCGCTACGCTTACCGTACCACCGAAGAACCGGTTCTTCACCACGCAGACGTTGAGCTCAACACCTTCCACACGCATCAGCATCTGCGCGAAGCGCCCGATGAGTGACGAGGGCAGCTCACCCGTGACAAGCGTGGCTTGCACCCGCACGAAAAGTCTCGCGGGCAAGCGGCGGGAAAGGTCGCAGGCGCGGTTCAGGAAGAGACGAACGGTGCCCACGCCGTCATCCAGCTGGGGGAAGTCTTCGTAATACTGCCTCCCGGGCACCGGCTCGCCAGCCAGGAAGAACCACTCATCGGAGAGGAAAGCAAATCGCGTACCCAGCCTCTGCTCAAACATCTTCTCCGTTGAGCGCACTTCCCGGATGAAACGCCGGGCGTAACCGCTATCCGGAGGGGTGAGGGGAGCGAGCTTTCGCCGGAACTGCGTCAGCCCAACCGGCACAATAGCTACCGACAGCGTGCCTGACCGTTTGCCGGTCACGGATGGGTGCAACAGGGCAAGGTCGTACAGAGTCCGGCGCAGAGCATCGCCGTCGTTCCAGCCGGGGCAGAGCACAATCTGCGCATGAACGTCGATGCCTCCGGCGTGCAGTCTCTCCAGTACTGGCACGATCGGCACCGGTTCGCGCTTGCCCAGCAGACGCCCGCGCAGATCGGGATCAGTGGCGTGCACTGACACGTACATCGGAGACAGCCGCTGCTCAAGGATGCGCTCGAACTCTTCCTCCGTGACGTTGGTGAGCGTGACATAGTGACCATACAGGAAGGACAGGCGAAAATCGTCATCCATAAGATATAGAGAACGACGCATCCCTTTCGGCATCTGGTGAATGAAGCAGAACACGCATTTGTTGTTGCAGGTGTGTATCTTATCCGCGAGGTCGTTCTCAAACTCCGCGCCCAGCAGGTCGTACGGTTCCTTTTCCACTGTCACCGTAAAAGTGGTATCTGCGCGCCGTACGGTAATCTGCACGCTGGGCTCCGTGATGTGGAAGCGATAGTCCAGCGTGTCCATCACGCGCTTGCCGTTGACCGATAGCAGCATGTCGCCCTCACGCAGTCCCATCTCCTCAGCGAGACTGCCCGGCTCCACGCGCTCGATCACCAATCCCCCAGCGGGACGAAGCAGCAGTTCCGACATTGCCACCTCTCTCCTCTATCCGTGAGATTGTACCCTTTTCCCGCGCCGAAAGGAATCCGTGCGCAAACCGCTTGCGTTATCGGTTACGCACCATTAAAATAGATACAGGAAAAGCAGAAGGAGGCGGTCTTCATGCGGTGGGCTATCTGCATCATGATACTGGCATGGCTGACCTCAGCAGCTCATGCACAGGTCAACTCCAACGTCAGCAAGCTCAGTATCCATCTCATCGGCAGCTACACGGAAGGCGCGAAGCGCATTGTTGCTGCCAAGCCCCGTGTGATTAAAGTGCTGGATCCACAGTCCTCGGCGGCAATGCGTGAGGCGATGCGGGATTATAAGCGACGCCATCCAAAGGGGCTGGTGGTAATGCGCGTTTGGGAGCGAACACCCGATGTGCGCTATCGCCTGCAGGACGACCCGGTGCAGAGCGCCGAGGACTTCTGGAACCGCGTCTTGAGACCGGCGGTGCAGGCGCTTTCCGTCGAGGACAGGCGGCTGGTGGACTACCTGGAAGGACCCAACGAAGGTGAGACCACACCGACATGGGAAACGGTGGAGCATGCCCGATGGTTCGGGCGGTTCTGGGAGCGCCTGGCTCAGCGTATTGCCGAGGCGGGGTTCCGTCCGCTCATCGGTAGTATCGCAGTGGGCAATCCACGTGGCACTATCGCCGAGATACGCGCCAGACTGGAAGCCTTCCTGCCCGCGTTGCGCGCTGCCCAGCGTCACAACGGCGGATGGAGTTACCACTCGTACACCATCCAGTACACTACCGACCCGGGCGTGGAGTACTGGTTCAGCCTGCGCTACCGCATCTTCTATGAGTTCCTGCGCGAACGCTATCCCGAACTGGCGAACCTGCCGATGATACTGACCGAAGGCGGCGTGGACGAGGTGGGCAACCCGAATACCAGCGGCTGGCGGGCACGTGGCGACACCGCGAAATATCAGCGGTGGCTCGTCTGGTACGACAGCGAGCTGAAGAGAGACCCCTACGTCGTCGGAGTGACGCTGTTCCAGATTGGCAATCCAGAGGGCTGGTGGTCGTTCGATCTCGAGCCGATAGCCGGGTGGCTGGCGGACCATATCGCGCAGCGCCCACGTACCTTGCGCAATTCCGTACTCAACGGCGACTTCGAGCTCGGCTTCGGTAACTACGGTGGCGAGACCATTGCCAACGCGTGGATGCCCTGGGACGCAGGAGTGGTCAACCCCGCCTGGCCCGGCAGCGCGCATTTCTGGCGTGTTTCGGGGGTGCCGGGTAACGCTCAGCGGATTATCAGCGGGTTGATTGCCGGGCAGTCCTTTCGGGGCGGTGTGTACCAGTCCGTTCCCGTTGTTCCGGGTGTGCCGTATCGTTTGACAATGGACTATCTGAGCGCGGGCACCACCGACCCGGGCTCAGGGCAGGAGTTCGGGCTGGGGTACGACCTTTCAGGGGGTGACAACCCCAGCAGCCCCGGGATCATCTGGCTGGTTTCCACAAGCATCCCGACCAATCAGTGGCGCCGAGTGCAGGCGACCATCATACCAAGCGGAGATCGGCTGACTCTGTGGACACGATGCGGTATCTACTGGCCCGTTGCGACGGTGACGCTGGATGTGGACAATGTTCAGCTTCGGGCGGAGGCGACGCTGGCGGGGAGGGTGGTGCTGGGTGACTTTCTGGGAGACTACCGGGACACGAGCATGGAAGTTCAGATACGCAACCGTACAACAGGCGCAATTGTGCATCAGGCGCGGGTGCCCCTGTCGGTTGATGGGGAGTTCGAGGTGCTTTACGAAGCAGGCGTTCCGCCAGGTGTTTACCACGTCGCGATGAAGGCGGCGCCCTGGCTGAGGCGTGTGGTGCGGGATGTCACAGTGCCGAATGGTTGGGCGGAAGCCTCGCTGGTGAACGGAGATATCGATGCCGATAATGAAGTGACTTTGTTTGATTTCGGTGCGCTGGTGCGAGCTTTCGGCAGCACTCCATACAACGCAAACTGGGATCCAAACGCGGACCTCGATGGCGACGGCGAGGTGACCTTGTTTGACTTTGGAGTGCTTGTCCGGAACTTTGGAAGTCTGGGCGACGAGTAGTCACGAACCGCTTGCGCCTTCAGCGGGGTTGTGCTATAATAGCAGCGTGCGGAGAGTTGGCTGAGTGGTCGAAAGCGGCCGCCTGCTAAGCGGTTGTAGGGGCATCTAAAGCCTCTACCCCGGGTTCGAATCCCGGACTCTCCGCCATTTTTCGTTAATGAGGCTGGACATGCAAGCACCGCCGCGCGTACAGCTGCTTTTCTGGGCGTTGCTGGGCTGCGCCTCGGTGATCCTCACCGAAGTGGTTACCTTCTCCTTCCCGTTTCCCTTCGTGACCGTGTGGGGTTTGCTGGTCATCTGTCCCCTGTATACACTGCACGTGCTGGTGCTGGCGTGGTTGATCTTTCGACGCGGAGCCGTCAGTCTCTACACACTTTTCCTCGCTGGGGCGTTGCTGGGCATGTATGAGGCTTATGTGACAAAGGTGCTCTGGAACCCCACTTGGGGCGATGCAACGGTGACCTTCGGAGGAGTGTATGTGGTACAGACCGCCATTCTGGTTCTGTTCTATCATCCTCTGATGGCGTTCGTGCTTCCCCTTCTGGTGTGCGAAAGCCTGTTCACCACGTCCCGCGAGCTGCTTCGAAGCCTGCACGCCAGGTCTCAGAGATGGATATCTTCCCGCCCTGTGCTTACCTCCGCCGTGCTCGGAATCTATGGGGGTGCGTTTCACGCGGTAGCAGCCTCCAGCGTGCGCAACTCTCTGACTTCTGTTCTGCTCTCGGCGTTCGTCTGGGGTGTGGTGGTGCTTGCGTGGAAACGATGGGGTGGGAAATGGACTCTGCGCGACCTGCTTCCCTCCGACCGGCAGGCGACCGGACTGATCGGGCTACTCCTAATTGGCTACCTGTGGCAGGGCGTGTTGCTACGACCCGAAGCTCTACCCCGTACGCTGCTGCCTCACCTTACGGTATGGGCGATGTACCTGCTGTTTGGCGGACTGCTGTGGTTACACCTTCGGCACTCGGCTCCGCTGGCGGCGCCTGAACCAGCACGCCGATGTCAGCCGGAGCGGCTGAGCATCGCCTACTTTCTCGCCTTTGCTAGCACGTCTGTGCTTGGTTCGGCAATGAAAACCGCCGCCGGAGCGATGGTGCTGGTATCGTTCCTGCTGGGTATCGGCACGGGACTATGGCTGGTGCTCCGGGCGGCGGTGGCTCTGCGTCAGCTGACCGTGCAGGCGAGACCTACTTCCGGTTCGTATCCGGATTGATTGGTCCGTTCTGCCACACCAGCGGGAAGTAATCGCCCAGAAGAATCTCACCGGGCTTGACAGTGATATGATGTTCGATCAGGTGACCTCCGTGAGGCTCGTAGCGCGTGTGCCCCGGCATGTAGTGAACAGCGAAGCCAGGACGACCTCGTGAACCGCGATTCGGTGGCGTACCGTGCCACGTGAGGCAGTGATGGAACATCACTTCACCCGCTTTCACCGGACAGGGTATGATCTCCACCTTCTCGCCTTCCGGCACGAGAGCGGGGTCGTAGGCAGGACCCCAGTCGTCCTGCCGAATGCCCACTGTCCCACCATCATAGGCTCCCCACAGATGGCTGCGCGGCACCACGTGCATACAGCCGTTTTCCACGTCAGCATCTTCCAGAGCCAGCCACGCGCTCACGAGGTCAGGCGGCTGGATGACGGGCCAGTAGGGATGGTCCTGATGCCAGATGGTGGGTCCGCCTTTGAAAGGAGGCTTGTACTGCACCTGATCATGCCACACACGCACGGTGTCGGTGTTCATCAGGTGTGCCACCGCCTCCGTCAGCCTGGGATGGAACAGATAGCGGTAGAATTCGTCGTCCGCCTCCCAGGCGTTCACAATCTGGATAACAACGTTTTCCTCGTCGCCATACAGGTTGCGCATCGTCTCGGGCTTCTTTTCGGTCTTGCCCTCCAAAAGAGCGTAAAACCGTTCGCGAAGTCGCCCAACCTCCTCCGGTGTCAGCAACGGTCGCGCGGGCAGGTACCCGTTCTCGCGGAAAAACTGCACGTCGCTGGCAGTCAACATAGGCAAAAGCACCCTCCCGTGCAGGATTTTACGACTATTTTACCATGCTAAACGCACAGATTCCTATCACTGGAGGGTGCTTGCCGACAATCTCGCCTGCCGAGCGGTGCTACCGCCAAGGGTCGTTTTCTATCAGCACGTAGCCTGCGCCAAGCACCTGTTTCGGCTCGCCCTCCACCTCCACCTCAATGACCGTACACAGTGGGTTTGGGGCGCTTTCGGGTAGGCCGCGTACCACTAGGCGGTTTTCCGTCTGCGTAAACGGCACTTCGGGTCCGTTCATCAGGCGGGTGCGAAGCACCCTGCACTGCAGTCCGCCGATTGCCAGTTCACTGCCGGGCCAGCGGTTGCAATGGAAGTAAAGGGTCTGCCCTTTGCGCGTGAACGCGCCGGTGATCAGCCAGTCCTGGTGCATGGGGTCGGTGGCGTCGTAAACAGACGGTCCGTATTCCTGCAGCCATTTCCCCACCTTCATCAGCTCCTCTTCGCAGACCTCAGGCACGCTTCCGTCCGGCGCCGGACCGATGTTCAGCAGGAGGTTGCCTCCGCCCGCCGCCACCTGTCGGAGCATCGACACAATCTGCCAGGCGTCTTTGTATCGCGTGTCGATCGGCGTATAGCCCCAGCTCTCATTGAAGGTCATGCACGCCTCCCACATGCGACCGCCTTTCTCCGGAGTGATGTGCTGTTCCGGCGTGCCGAAGTCTTCGGGCAGTCCCGAGCGGTTGTTGATGATAATGTCCGGCTGAAGCTCGCGCACCATGCGGTTCATCTTCTCCGCCTCCCACTCTTCGGCGGTGAGGGGCCAGTTCACATCGTACCACATGATGTCGATCTTGCCGTAGTTCGTCATCAGTTCACGCACGATGCCGTGTGTGAACTCCACAAAGCGTTTGCGCGCCGCCTCGTCGTTCTTGCACCGTGCACCGTCGGGATGGTGCCAGTCCATCAGGGAATAGTAGAACCCTACGCGCAACCCTTCCGCCCGCGCCGCCTCCACGAACTCGGCAACGAGGTCGCGTCCGGGTCCGCGTTTTACTGCGTTGTAGTCGGTGCATTGCGTGTTGAAGAGGCAGAAGCCCTCGTGATGCTTGGTGGTCATCACCATGTAGCGCATCCCCGCCAGCTTCGCCAGGCGCGCCCACCAGCGGGCAGGGTGGGGCTTAGGCTTCCAGGTGTCGGCGAGCCTCTCGTACTCCTCGATGGGAATGCGCTCGCGGTTCATCACCCACTCGTGCCGCCCGAGCTGCGAGTACAGCCCCCAGTGGATGAACATGCCAAAGCGCGCCTCACGGAACCATTTGAGGCGTCTTTCGCGGTCGGTCTCCTCGGGTGTTCGTTGCTTTTCCATGGATACACCTCCTCAATAACCTGTTCCTCGTCATCTCCGCGGGTACCACGACCAACGGTACCGTGCCCTGAGCTTCGCGGCACCTGCCAGATTTTCACATCCAGACCTTCACCGGCTGACCGGTCAGCACCGACTCGTTGGCAGCCAACGTGACCGCCAGCGTCTTCACCGCGTCGGTATACGTGGAGTGGATACCGGAACGATCGCCGGTGACAATCGCATGAATGAACGCCTTGTTTTCCTCCAGATAGGGGTTGCTGCTGAGCTGGAAGGTGATCACTTTGCCCGGTTCCGTGGCTTTCACACTGCCCCAATCGGTCTCCACAATCAGGTCAGGAGTCACGACGTCCAGTCCTACGCGCCAGCCCATGTTCAGAAGGCAGGTGTTGTGGATGGCTCCGATAACACCATTGGCGAACTTGACTGCCACCGCACCCACGTCGTACACACTGTAGTTCTCCACCTCTTTATCCAGCTTGCGGTTGGTCATCAACGCGTACACCTCGACGATGTCGCTCACCAGATAGCGCGCGAGGTCGACGATGTGTGTGGTCTGTTCCACGAACTGCCCGCCCGACTGTTCCATGACACGCCACCACGCCACGCCAGGCATTCCACCCATCCACCAGCCGGTAACCATACCAATGGTCTTGCCCGCCAGCAGTTCACGCGCCTTCTGAGTGGATGCCATGTAGCGGAAATGATAGCCCACACTGCTGACCACACCCGACTTCGATATCGCCGCCTCAATCGCTTTCGCTTTCTCCAGGGTGCGCCCGACGGGCTTCTCGACGAAGAGATGGATGCCTCGATCGGCAGCTGCTTCCTCCGCGCCCACGTGCGCATGAGGGGGCACGCACACGTACAATGCGTCGATCTTTTCGTTGTCCAGCATCTTCTTCCAGTCTGTGTAGGCGGTTCCACCGAAGCGATTGGCAGCAGCCTGCGCGCGAGACTCGTCGATATCGCAGAATGCAACGGGTTGCGCCTCCGGTATCTGCGCAAGCGCGTTGAAGTGCGCGTTGGCGATACCTCCACACCCGAAAAATCCGATGCGAACGGACATTCAACACCTCCTGTGGCAGTTATCAAATCTGCTTTCGCACCAGATGAAGGCACTTCCTTCTGGGGGATTATCTCAGAGGGGTCGTTTTCTGCCGCAGGGACTCGAACAGGATGATTCCCGCTGCGACCGCAACGTTCAGTGACTGCGCGCCGCCGCCCATCGGGATGCGGATGAGTGTGTCCATCGCAGAGCGCGTTTCGGGAAGCAGTCCGTGCTCCTCGTTGCCGACCCACAGCGCAAACGGCGGTTTCAGGTTCTCCTGCCACAGGATACGTTCGGCATGTGCACTGGACCCGACCAGCCTCCACCCGTATTCCCTCAGCCTAGAGATAGCGTCTTTACTGCGACCGCACGTCACAAGGGGGACAAAGGCGATACTGCCCGTGGTGGAGCGCACGCACGCGCGGCTGTATGGGTCGGCAATCGGGCTTGCCAGCACCAGCGCCCGCACCTGAGCCGCATCGGCAGTGCGGATGAGCATTCCGAGGTTGCGAGGGTCCTGAAGAGACTCGGCGACCAGCATCACGCCGTCCGGCTGGGGCACCACCTCCTGCAGGCTCAGTTCCCAGAAGGGCATCACGGCGACTGCGGTGGTGGAGGTCTCATAACCGCTCACCAGCAAACGGTGAAACAGCCCTCTACGCACGGAGTACACGGGGATGCCTGCCGCCTCAGCCGCCGGGGCGAGTTCCGGTTCGCTCTCCTCTTTGAGGAACACCTCCAGCGGGCGCAGGGGAGCGTGCAAAGCCTTCCGAATCTGCGCGGACCCCTCCATGAGGAAACGACGCTGAGCCTCACGGGGCGCTGGCTCTGTGAGTCGGGACGCCAGACGGAAAGCAGGATGCTTCAGCTCGGTAACGAGTTCCATCGGTTTGCTCTCACAGTGTGCGCTTGAACCACGTGACAAAGGCGTCGGTGATGGAGTGCACGACCCCCCCTGCGACCAGCCCAATCAGAGCGGACTGTGCCCATGTGAGGTTAGTAAGCAGGCTCAGCCGCAGCTCGCGCTCCAGCGCGCGCAGGATTTCCGACTCGTCAATTGGCACTATCCAGGCATCGATGGCACTCATGCCCAATCTCAGTAGAAGATACATGATGAGGAAGAAGTACAACGCGCGAAGCAGGGGACCCAGCACCCAGCTGTGCGACAACCAGCTGCGGTGGGGGATAAGCACCTCGTAGGGGAGCCAGAAGAACCGGAAAACGCCCCAGCGACGATAGGCTCGCGAGTTGACATCGAGGTCGGGCGAGAGCGCCAGACCAGAGAACAGGTACGCGCCGATTCCCACGCCCAGAGCCGTCCAGTCTGGAGTGGGGTCGATGCGCGGGGCAATGGGCACTGCCGCAATAGCCGTGACGATGGTGATGGCGTCGTGAACGCGCCCGGAAGGCATCCTTACAAACCGCTGGAATAGTCGCGCAACTTCTTGCAGTTGTGCCGATTGCGCAGTTTTTTAATGGCTTTTGCCTCGATCTGGCGGATGCGCTCGCGGGTGACGTTGAAGTGCCTGCCGACCTCCTCGAGGGTGTGTGGCATTCCGTCCTCCGTCAGTCCGAAACGCATCTTGATGACCTCGCGCTCACGCTCAGACAGCACCATGAGCGCCTCTTCGATGCGGTCTCTGAGCAGGCTACGGTCGGCGGCTTCGGTTGGGGAGTCGCAGTTATCATCCTCGATGAAGTCCAGCAGTTGATTGTCTTCCTCTTCCCCGACGGGGGTGTCCAGCGAAAGGGGTTCTGGCGCGATACGGATAATCTCAGAGACCTTGTCCACCGAGATCCCCATATCCTCTGCCAGCTCTTCGGGCGTTGGGGTTCGTCCCAGCTTCTGCTCAAGGTGGCTGCGCCGCTTCATCAGCCGGTTGATGGTTTCCACCATGTGCACCGGAATACGGATGGTGCGCGCCTGGTCGGCGATGGCGCGGGTGATGGCCTGGCGTATCCACCAGGTGGCGTAGGTGCTGAACTTGTAGCCGCGGCGATAGTCGAACTTCTCCACTGCTCGAATCAGCCCCAGGTTACCTTCCTGAATGAGGTCAGAGAAAGCCATGCCACGCCCACCGTAACGTTTGGCGATCGACACCACGAGGCGCAGGTTTGCCATGGTTAGTCTGCGTTTGGCTTCCTCTTTGGCTTCCTCATCGCCCTGCGCCACCAGACGGGCGAGGTGCTGTTCCTCCTCTGGGGTCAACAGGGGGGTTTTGCCGATTTCGCGCAGCCACATGCGCACGGCGTCATCAAGAGGGATACCTTCGAGTTGCGCGATCTCCTGGTCTGCCAGCTCGTACTCTTTGTTAGACGCACTCAGGTTGTAGCCGTCCTCTACCACGGGCAGCCCCTTCACGGTATCGATGACCCGAATGCCCTCGACATCGAGGAACTCCAGCATCTGCTCAAGGTCGTCTGCGTCGACATCCATCTCCGCGAGGGCGTCAGAGAGTTCGTCCGAGGTGACAAAGCCTCTGTCACGACCCTGCTGGACGAGCTTGTACATCTGCCCGTTCTCGTGGATGTGGTCCATCCCCACGTCTTGACTCACTCCCTTCGGTCGTGCCGCGCATCAGGGTGCAGCTCGCTGAGGAGCCTCTGGTACTCTCGATAATTCACGCTATCTGGCGAGAAATCCTGCGCCAATTGCGCTGCGATCTGCACCTGACGCTTGCGTTTGTGCCAGCGTTGCAGGAAGGACGCCGAATCCCGAAGCATCTGCTCGTTCAACGGCTCTTCCGAGGATAGCCGGATAGCCACAACCTCACGCAGGCGCGGGTCGTTCAACGCAGAGAGTAGCGAAGGGAGATGCAGCTGCATACCCGCGTCCCACGCACGCCGTATTAACTCAAAGAACTGCTTCGCCGCTTCCGAGACCATGTCGCCCGTCTGAGCGATTTCCAGAACCAGCGATCGCCATTCGTCAGATAGTATACCCCGCAAAAGGGCGCTCTCTGCACGCATTACGCCCGGGGGCAACTGGTCACCGAGGTTCAGCACCATCTCACTGGCTGCAGACGGCTGACCCTGCTCCTTCTCCGATTCTTTACTATGCAAGAATCGTTCCACTTCCCGACGAATCAGCTCCTCAGGTTTACTGGGATTCGTAAAAAAAGCAGGATGCAGGGGAGCCAGCTGGGTGATGTAGCGGTCTCGCTCGATGCCCGACGGGATGGCTGCCAGTATCGGTATGGCGGATTTCAGCACCTGAATGCGTCCGTCGTCGGTGTTCACGTCGTAGCGACGGGTGAGATCATCGATGAGAAACGCAGGCAGCGGCTGAGCACTGTCGATGCAATCCTGCAATGCCTGCGCGCCCAGCCGACGCAGGAGGCTATCCGGGTCTTCACCCTCTGGCAGGCGGGCGACCAGCACTTCCATGTTGTGCTTTTGCAGAACGTCAGCCGCCCTCTTTGCCGCCTCGATGCCAGCGCTGTCCGAGTCGTACACCACCACGACCCTTGATACCAGACGCGACAGGATGCCAATCTGCTCGTCGGTCAGCGCCGTGCCCATGGTGGCAATCGCGTGAGTGAGACCCGCTTGGTGCGCCGCCACAACGTCCATGTAGCCTTCGAGCAACAGGGCAGTGCGTTCTGCCATCATGCGGTCTTTTGCAAGGTGCAGGGCGTAGATGACGCGGCTCTTGCGGAACACAGGCGTCTCGGGACTGTTCAGGTACTTGGGTTGCGCATCCCCCACCGCGCGCCCGCCAAACGCCACCACTCGCCCCTGCCTGTCCCAGATGGGGAACATCAGCCGGTCGCGGAAGCGATCATACAGTTCTCCGCTGTCACCCTGAGCCACCAACCCCGCTTCGGCAGCAACCGCGAGGGGAATCCCTTTTTGACGCAGGAGGCTCGTCAGCGCCGACCAGTCGGGTGGGGCATAGCCGATACCGAAACGTTCCTGTATCTCCGCGGAGACCCCGCGCTGTTGCAGAATGCGCTGGGGCAGGGGATAGCGTTGCAACATGTCACGGAAGAACTGCGCTGCCAGCTGGTTCACTCGCAAAATGGACTCGCGTCGGTCTTTCGCCTCCGGTGCTGGCACGGTGCCGGAGGGGCGAAACTCCAGTCCCAGACGCTCGGCAAGCATTCGGGCGGCTTCGAGGAAGGTGACGTTCTCGATGCGCATCACAAAGTCAAAAACATCGCCATATTGACCGCATCCGAAGCAGCGCCAGCGCTGCAGAGACGGTGTAACAGTAAAGGAAGGTGTCTTTTCGGCATGGAACGGGCACAGACCCTTGTAGTTCTTACCGGTCCGCTTCAGCGCCACATACTGCGAGACCACTTCCACGATGTCGCTGCGCGCACGTATCTCGTCGAGGTCTGCACCGGCGCGTGATGCCACAGACACCTTCCTCCGTCAGGCTGGCTCCTGTCTGCCCCACATGGCGGGGCACAGGTTATCCGTTACTGCTCCATCGCTGCGACGATGATGGAAACCACCTTGTTGTCATAGAACTGGAAAGCCACGTGGTGGCTCGGGTAGCGAACGTACAGCGTGGTGCCCATGTTCTGATGCTCCTTGGGCCAGCCGTACATCGCCACCACCCTCTGGTACGTATCGCCCAGCTTAATACCGCGCGAGGTACGTGACAAGCCCGACTTGTCTTCGTACCCAATCGCCTTCGCCTGAACCACGTAGCCGTCCTTGTTCACGAGAAACTCGTAGATGACACCGCCGGGGCGCTCGTAGATGAGGGTGGTCTCCTGCTCGTACATCATCCCGCCGGGCGATGTGCGCAGACCAACGGAAGGCAGTCCCAGACCTGCCGGTGTGCCACCCATGCCTGCCATACCCGGCGCGCCATACATACCGGACATTCCCGCCATCGGAGGCATGCCGGGTCGCGCAGGAGAGCCGATGCCGCCGGGCAGGCCGGGCAATCCGGGCGCACCAGACGTCGGAGCACCCATCATCGGTCCGCCCATCATCGGACCGCCCATCATCGGTCCGCCCATCATTGCCGTACCTTCGTCCTCAATACCTGCGCCACCACCGAAGCGTCCCATGCCGCCCATCATACCTGCACGGGGACCGCCCATCATCGGCGCGGGTCCGGTCGTGGCACCAATACCCGCCATTGGAGGCATGCCGCCGTAGCCGGAAGTAGGGGGCATGCCGGGAACCGGTCCTGTGCCCATGTACGATGGCATACCTGGCATTCCAGGCATCCCTGGTACGCCTGCCATGCCGGCAAGTCCCGGCGCACCTGCAACGCCTGCCATGCCAGCCTGTGCCCCCGGCAGGTTGTATGCCACCTGACCGACCGTCACCTGCGTGGGATTGCCAAAGCGCGCCAGCACCGATTGAACCTTCGACAACATCCGGATGCCGAGGAACTGCCGCTCGACCGCGTGAGCCGGATATACCACCCCCAGCAAGCACGCGGCAGCAACGATGCCTGTTACCCCGCTCTTTCGGAGCAAGCCTGCCATGCTCATCATCTGGTTTCCTCCCCTTCGTTCTTCTTTTGACGCCAAGAGAGCTTCTGGTGAGCACTCTTCGGCAACGACAAACGGTTTTCCTGCCTCTGTGCCCAAAACGGTTTCCAGTTCAGTGTACCGTTTGCCGATGGTTAGACGCAACCGTCGGACGAAAGGTAACGGGTGACCTGCGGACACTTCGGGGCACCTGAACGCAGGAGAGTCCCGGCACAGGTGGAAACACTCTGCTGACAGGAATCTCAGCGAGAGGATACCGGAGATGTATCGTCTGACGCTTCTGGTAACAGTGGCTATCTGGTGCGTCTCAGCCAGTGCGCAGCGCGTGGAGCGGGTGGTCTACAAAGGCTGGCAGGACTGCTACCGCCTGACCAATGGTGTCGTGGAAGTGATAGTGGTGCCGTCCATTGCGCGCGTGATGCACTACGCCTTTGTGGGGGAACCGAACGTGCTGTGGGTGAATCCGGCAACCGAGGGCAAGCCCGTTCAGCCCGGCGAGTGGCTCAACCACGGTGGCGATAAGGCGTGGGTGTGGCCTCAGGACGAATGGCATCAACGCACCGGGAGGGGATGGCCCCCACCGTCTGCTACCGATCAGGTAACTCATCAGGTGGAGGTAATCAACGGCAACGTGATCCGCCTGACCTCGCCGCTGATAGCGGGATACGGGGCGCGTCTTGTGCGCGACATCTGGCTGGAACTCACCGGCACGCGCGTGCACACGCGCACCTGGCTGGAAAAGCGGCGCGACGGGGCGGAGTTCCCCGTAGCTGCATGGACGGTTACACAGTTGCCCGCTCCAGACCTGTTATTCGTTCGGCTGGTGCCGGGCGCACGGCTTCCGGATGGCTACAAACTGTTCAGTCCAGAGCCATGGCGCTCGGTTAGACGTGTGGGGCAGGACGTGCTGATACCCGATCGCCGTTCGGATGTGGCGGTGAAGCTGGGAGCTGATGCCGACCTGCTCGCCTGGTTCCGCGCGCCTTATCTGGTGGTGCAACGGGCGCCGCTTGTGTCGGAGGGGCTATCCGCCTACCAGCCGGGAGACCACGCCCAGATTTACTCCAATCCCGACGACCTGCCCTACATCGAGCTGGAGTTCACGTCCCCACTGAAGGTTCTTAGAAGGGGAGAGACGGTTTCGCTGGAGGTGGTGTGGGAGCTGTACCGTGTGGCGCCTGCCGAGCAGTCAGTGGAAAGACTCGCCGAGCTGCTGAGCAAGTTGTGAGCGCTGACCGGAGAGGGTGTTTAATAACAGCTCCGCGGTTGTCTTCTGGGAACCTGGCGTCCCGCCCCTTCCGTGCGAGGGGAGGGGTTTGAAAGCGCTTGCGACAGCCTGTCTGCGTACCATTTCATAAATGGCGTGGATTATTGAAACACCCTTCTTACTGGTGATAGAGGGCACCCGGCTGGGTGCCCTCTGTAACGAACGGTCGACCTACGCGCGCTTTACCCGCTGACCTGCTTGTTCATGCAGCACTTCTTGTACTTCTTTCCACTACCGCATGGACACGG
>CAKZNX010000254.1 GCA_937132045.1 uncultured bacterium | reverse complement strand
TGGTGCGGGACATCGAATCTGCCCTGCTTGCCTCTCATGGGCTTGTCGTGGATCACCGCAAAATCAGCGTTGCCCAAATGCAAGGCGCCCTGCTGCGCTCCGCGAGGAACCGACTCCGCGTCGCCGATGTAGAGCTGACCATCAACGGTACCAGAGCCGAGGCGACCGTCCACTTACAACGCGGCTCCGAGACCTTTTCTGGACAGGCTGCCGGACAGGGCAGCCAGTCCAATCAGCTTCGGTTGATTGCTTATGCGACGGTGCGTGCTGTCGAGCAGGCATGCAACATGACGGACCAGATTGCCGTCGAGGACATCAATACCACTGTCATGGTTGCGGGAAGACAGATCGTGGTTGCTGTGATCAACATGATCTCCCAGTACGGTGAGGACGTACTCACCGGTTCGGCACTGGTACGCAACGATGTCAATCGCGCCGTGGTCAACGCGGTGCTGGATGCACTGAACCGCCGGACAGCAGCGCTCCAGGACGAGTAGCCTCCAGACAATTGCATAAAGCCTGCTGGTGCCAGCAGCGTCGAGCGGGCTTGGGCGGCACAGGAGCGGAGTGAGTGTCTGTTCGCTTAGCGGCGCGGACGGAACATCACAGGGAGGACGCTCGCAGTGAAGTACTGGCTTACCATGTTGCTGCTCCTGGTAGTCTGGGCGACTACTTACGGTGCAAAGCTGGAAATCTACCCGCCGCCCAAACCACCACCGCCACCGTCGGCGACGTACTAGATGCATGTGTTAGTGTGCCACCAGCCCGCTGTCGCTGCTGACCCCAACAGGCTCGTAAACACGGTACCAGGGAGAGGCGAAATGCGGGGGACCCTGCTCAAGTGGAGCGACTTCCTCATACGTTACTATCATCGCGGAATCATCCTGATTGCGGTGGGGGCAGTGCTTGTGGCATTTCTCACCACCCCACCGACTCAATGGTTGCCGCTCGGCGCGTTGACCATCCTCGGTTTCGCCGTGATAACTGAGCTGCTACCGGTGTCGTTGATGCACGGCGGCGCTCAGGTGACGCTTGGCTTTCCCATCGTTTGCACGGTGATCGCGCTGTACGGCACTCTGCCCGCCATGGTGGTGGACAGTTTCCCCACCCTGCTCGCCGGCATACTGCTGAACCGCAACTATCCGCTACGTCACCGCCTGCGCTGGGGAATGTTCAATGCTGCGCAATCCGCTATCAGTGCAGGTGTGGCAGGCTTGCTGTTCCACTGGCTTCGCAGCCCGTCCGGAGACTTCCTCACGGCACCGACGCTTTTCGCCCTGACCGTGGCGGCGGTGGCTTACCTGCTGATAAACGCCCTGCTCGTCAGCGTGGCAGGTTCTCTGTACAACCACGAGGCACTCACGAACATCTGGCAGTACGCCCTTCGTTACGTCGCGCCCAACTACATCCTGGTGATGCCTCTGACCGTCTTGCTGGTACTGTTGCTCCAGAGTTACCAGGTGCTGGGTTTCCTGCTGGTGGCGGTGCCGTTCCTCGCCGCCCGAGAATGCTTCCGCCAGCGCGTGCAGCAAATACGCGATTACCGCGAGACCATCCGCGCGCTCGGTCTGCTGGTGCAACACGCCCACCCCTATACTTCGGGACATCTGCGACGCGCCAGCCAGATGGCAGTGAGTGTGGCATCGCGTCTGGGAGTGCCTGCCCGTCATATCGAGCTGTTACCCGAAGCCACTGCTCTGCACGATCTGGGTAAAGTCGGGGTGGACGAAACTGTGCTCAACAAATTGACGCCCCTCACTGAAGAGGACTGGCAGATGATTCGAACGCACCCGTTGAAGGGGGCTGAGGTCATCAGCGGCATCAAACATGTCGAACCCATTGCGCTGTGGATTGCCCTGCACCATGAGCGCCCCGACGGCAAGGGCTATCCGTTCGGGCTGAAGATGGGCGACATCCCCATCGAGGCGCATATCATCGCCGTCGTAGACGCTTTTGATGCCATGGTAGGCGATGATGAGACAGGCGAACAGCGTCCATATCGCAAGCCGAAGAGTGTGCCAGAGGCGATCGAGGAACTCAAAAAGGGTGCCGGAACACAGTTTCATCCGGATGTGGTGAGCGCCTTTCTGGACGCTCTGGCAGCAGGAGAATTCGGCACAGAGCAAGCGGCGCGCGCCGCACTGACCGGTGCAAGGCAGGCTGTGGCATGAGGTTCGAGACGCTCGTTTACATGGTTGTGATGGGCAGTGTGGGCTTCCTGTGCTACTACGCGCTGTGGCTCCTCCCCCGACAGATCCGCCGCGACTACCACGAGGGATTACAGGCGCTGGCGCGCGCCGTCGAGGTGCGCGAGAACGGAACCACTGGCAGCGCGAAGCGACGTGGTTACTACGCCAGCGAGGTCGCCAGGCAACTGGGAGTATCTGGACGCCTCGTGCAGGATATCGAATTCGCAGCGCTCCTGCAGGAGATCGGTAAGGTAAGCATCCCCTACGCCATCCTGAACAAAGCTGGTGAGCTTACCCCCGATGAGCAGGAGGTACTGAAACTGCATGGCGTGCTGAGCCAGCGTATGGTGGAGCAGGTTCCCTCGCTGGCAAGGCTGGCGCCCCTGATCCGCCACCACCACGAGAACTGGGACGGCACAGGCTATCCTGACGGACTGCAGGCAGAGGAGGTTCCGCTGGCGTCGCGAATCCTACATATCGTGGGCGACTTCGTGGAAGCCCTGCGTGGGCAGGATGCCAGTGACGCCGCCTTGCGCCTGCGAGTGCTGGAGCAGATGCTAACTGGCAAAGGCACCCTGTATGACCCTCAGGTGTTCGAGGTGTTTGAGGAGGTCGTCCGCGCGGAGACATCCAGACAGGCGAGCCTCGTGTAGATGAATGGTGGTTCTGGGCGTTTCTTCCGGTCGGCGCTGTGGGTCGTTCTGGCGACCGCTCTGCTGTTGCGCCTGATGGGCATTCGCTGGGGAATACCCGATGCGTCTCACTACTTCTCCTTCCACCCCGACGAGTGGGTGATACTTGGATATACCTTGGGGCTCGATTTCCCGCACGGACAGTTCGACCCTCAATTCTACAACTACGGCACGCTGTACCTGTATCTTTTGCACCTCGCGATCCTGATCGGCACCACCTACGGTTGGCTGACCCTGCCCTCTGACCTCACGCAGTATCAGGCGCTTGCGGGGCTATACCTGACGGGGCGATGGCTTTCGGTGCTGGCTGGAGTCCTCACGTGCCTGCTGGTGTGGGAATTGGGCAAGCGCGTGTGCGGCTACCGATGCGCTCTCGTCGCGGCACTGCTGGTAGCGGTATCGCCCCTTCACGCCCTGCACAGCCGCTTTTTGACCACCGACTCCATGGCAACGCTGTTCACCACCGGCGTTCTGCTGGCGGCTCTCGTGCTATATGAAAAGGGCGGTAAGCGCGCCATGATTGCGGGTGCAGTGCTCGTCGGGCTGGCATCTGCCACACGATACAACACCGCGCTGGTGATCCTGGCGCCTCTCATGGCGCTGTGGCTGCACGCCCGCGAGCAAAGAGAGCCATGGCTGGCAAGAGCAGTGCTACTGTGTGCCCTGAGCGCAGTGACATTCGTTCTCGTCTGCCCGGGTATGTGGATGAATCCAGAGAGGTTCTGGAGCGACCTGAGCTACGAGTCCCGCCATGTGCGCGAGGGACATGGACTGGTGTTCGTGAACACGGGTCTCGGGTGGATTTACCATTATGTGGTGAACCTGCGCTTCGGGTTGGGGCTGCCACTGCTTCTGCTGAGCACCCTCAGCATGGTGATCGCCCCCCTTTCACGACGTCCGGTAGTTCTTATCCTGTGGACGTTTGTGCTGGTGTATTACCTGTTTCTCGGCTCGTTTGCTGTGCGGTTCGCTCGTTACCTCCTGCCGGTGGTGCCGCCACTGATGGTGCTGACCGCATGGCTGATAGCAGAGGCGTGGCGCCATACCCGACAGGGCGGCAGGTTGGTGCTGGCAACCGTCGCCAGCCTGATTGCCATCCATACAGCGCTATGGTCTGTTTCTATTGCCTCTGCCCTGCTCGCGCCAGACCCGCGCATCCTTGCGCTGGAGTTCATCCGCCGGGAAGTTCGGCAGGGAAGCACCATCGCGTTTGCCACCATTCCCTGGTTCTACACCCCACCGCTCAGCCCGTACTGGGGCGAGTTACAGCCGTCACGGCGTGCGGAACGTGCCCGTGAGGTGACAGAGTATCGTCTGATTGTGCCCTCCAGCGAATGGGATACCACCGTACTGAGAGAGGCGCAGGTGGTGGTGCTCAGCCAGTTCGAGGTGGACGATGCGGTGCGCGTGCGTCACGCTCCGGCGCTGGCGTTCCTCGAGGAGCTGCGGCGCTCGTTTCGCCTCGCCCAGCAGTTCGACAGCACGTTCCGCGTGGACGGATTGACCTTCAGCAAGCGCGGCATCCCGCATGATATGCTCTACCCCTTCCCACGCATCGAAGTCTGGCTGAGGCAATAGGAGGCGAAGTGTGTCGCAACCGCGTTCCGACTGGCTGTTTGGAACCCTGCGCGGACTGGCTCTGCTGGTGCTTGGGTGGACATTCGGTGCGCTGTACGGGCTGAGCAGTCTGGGGCTACACAGCCTGTTCCTGCCCATTGGCAGTATGCTTCTGGGGCTTCCCCTGCCACGAGCCAGCACTGCCGGGTGGATACTCATCTGCTGTGCCTGTGTGGGCGCGCTTGTGGTGCTGGTGCAGCAAATCCCGTTCCACCCCTTCATCCTGGCGATATGGGGCATCTACATCGCAGCGGGGCTGACAGGTAACGGACTGCTCTCACGACGGCGCAGGTCCGTTCTGCAGCCTTATCTCCTGTTAGTGCTGATTGCCGTGGGCGCGGGAATGGTCTGGCAGGCGTACCCCACGCTGGCTGAAGGTGTCTTTCGTGGGACAGACGACCGTATTGTCCTGCCCTCCCAGCGTGCGTGGTGGACTGTGTCGGCTGGCGCCTTGCTGGCTGGTCTGCTGGGCGGGATCACCGGACTGGGAGGAGGTTACCTGCTGGTACCTGCGCTGGTGCTGATGCGTATAGCACCGCACGTTGCGTTATGGGCTTCCATCTGGCTGATGCTGCCCCTGGCGCTTGTCAGTACACTCGTCACGGCACGGCGCAGCTCCCCCTCGTGGCTTCAGGAAGGCTGGTTGGGAGCAGGGGCGTTTCTGGGCGGGGTGGCAGGCGCCACCTGGGCGCTCAGCTTCAGCGCAGGAATGCTCGTGGTCTGCTTCGGTGTCGCACTGATGGTGGTTGCCGGAATCACGTGGAGGGTTGTTGGTCTCGTGGCGAAAGCCACCTCGAGAGAGGACGATTCAGGGCGTACAGGAAAGCGTTGACCGCCGCCCGATGTGGGTTCTGACGTACTGGCGCAAAGCCAGAAAGTAACTGACCGCCGGAGGGCGCCTGAACCTCCACAACCACCATCACCCCATCCATCTTCTCGCCCTTTTCCTGTAGATCCACACTGACCGACGACACGTGATGAACCTGGACGGGTGCCAGGGTCGGCAAAAGAGCAAGCAGTGCGTCTCGTGCCGCCTGCACCATCAGCAGTTCTGGAGGCTGTTTGGCATCGCCCCGCACCTCGCGCGACACGCGCGCCTCAGCCAGCTTCAACTCCACCGACGCCTCCGCTTCCTTGCCCAGCACCACGTAGCTGATTCCCACCACCTGCACACGGGGGTGTTCCTGCTCCTCAACCTCCACTCCCGGCAGAGGGAGTTGCAGAAGAGCCAGCGTACCTTTGCGCTGTTTCATCTGCTGGCACAACCGGCTGGCGCGGATAATCAGGTCGTCCACCGTAGCGGCATAGTGCACCATTTCACGCTCCCGGGTGCGCCGTCCACCGAACACACCATATGAGACCGAAATCGTGTCACGCACACCGGGCAATTGTATCTCTTCCACCCGTCGGGCAATACGCGCCGCCAGCTGTCGTGCTTCGTCAATCATGTAAAGGGTGGCGACAGCGAACTCATCGCCGCCATAGCGACAGAGGATGGTCAGGTCGATGTCCAGTTCACGCTGAACAGTCTGGGCTACCATCTCCAGCACCCGGTCGCCGGTTACATGGTCATACTGTTTGTTGAACTGCCCGAAGTTATCGATATCGAAGAAGAGGACAGAGATTTCGTTGCCGCGGCGGAGCTGTTCGATACTCCATTCTCTGAGCGCATCCTGCCACGGCAATCTGGTAAGCGGGTCGTACGAGCGGGAGACCTCGTGAATGAGCTCCGTGGCGCGCACCAGACCAAGCAGGGTATCATTCACGACAAAAGCGACGTCTACTCCCTCTTCCGCCATCCTCATCGCTGCCTCGCGAATGGGCATCTCCGCATCCAGCAGGAGCACCTCAGAAGACATCACCTCGGATACCGGCGTTGCCTCCGGCATCTGCAAAATACGACGAGCGGAAACCACGCCCACTACCTGATCGGCGTCCATCACGGGCAACACATCCATGCCGAAACTCTGCATCAGCGCGATGGCAACTCTGACCGGATGCCGCGAATTCACCCACACTGCAGGCGAATGTATCAGGTCTCTCAGTGTTCTCATGAACATACGCGTTCTCCGCTGTCCTCCGCCCCCATTATAAGGGTCACCGCGGAGGAGGGAGAACGTCAAATCTACCGGTTTTTCCTGTTCCGGACCGCGTCTCACCTCAGTGTCACTCATCACCGAGAAGCGCACGGACGAACTCCTCGGCGTCGAAATCCTCGATATCCGAAGGCTTCTCGCCCACGCCCACCAGCTTGATAGGCACCTTCAACTCATCGTGAATGGTGATGACCGCACCGCCACGTGCGGTACCGTCCAGCTTCGCCAGCACGATGCCCGTCACGTTCACCGCCTGCACGAACTCCTGTGCCTGTCGGATGGCGTTCTGTCCAGTGGTGGCATCCAGCACCAGCAGCACCTCGTCCGGGGGGCGCCCCAGCGCCTTCTCGGCGACGCGATGCACCTTCTTCAGCTCTTCCATCAGGTTCGAGCGCGTGTGCAACCGTCCGGCGGTGTCCGCCAGCACGTAGTCCACCCCACGGTTGCGTGCAGCCGCGATAGCATCAAAGACAACCGCCGACGGGTCAGCGCCTTCGCGATGCTTGATGAGGGTGGCTCCCACCCTCTGTGCCCAGACCTCCAGCTGGTCGATGGCGGCGGCGCGGAAGGTATCTCCAGCTGCCAGGATCACGCTCTTGCCCTGCTGTCGCAACCGATGCGCCAGCTTGGCGATGGAGGTGGTTTTGCCGACGCCGTTCACCCCCACGAACAGATACACGGTGGGGGGCGTAGACGATACCGCCAGACGCGAACTGCCCCCCGACTGCAGGGACGCCAGCAGGCTATCGCGCAGCACGGCTTTCACTTCTGAAGGCTCTTTCAGCCTCTGTTCACGCACGGCACGGCGCAGGTCATTGAGCACCTGCATGGTGGTGTGCACGTTGATGTCGGCGGTGAGAAGTACCTCTTCCAGTTCCTCAAACAGCTCCTCATCAACGCGCCCACGTCCGGTGAGGAGCGTATCCACCTTCTGCAGAATGCCCTTGAATATACCCAAACGCATAGACTATGGAACTCCCTATGATAGTTTCTCCAATTTGGCGATGGATGCCAGCAACTGCTTGATGCCCGCCGACGGGAAGACCACCGTCAGCATATAGTCATCGGGTTGTGGCTCTGCCTTCATGATGACCCCCTCGCCGAACCTGTGATGGCGCACGCGCTGTCCCACACGGTAGGCGTCCTCCGCTTTCGGTGCAGACGGCGCTCGCTCTGGCGTACCGGGAAGGGGGTGTGCCAGCTCGGTGTGGCTCCAGTACAGTTTCAGTCCCTCCGGAATATCTCGCACAAAGCGCGACTCGACCATCCCGCTGGTAGTTCCGAAAACACTGCGCAGGCGAGCGTGGATGATGTGCACCCGCTCTCTGGCACGGGTAATCGCCACGTAGCACAGCCGGCGCTCCTCCTCCACATTGGGGTCATCGTTGATGGAGCGGATGTGCGGAAAAATGCCCTCCTCCATGCCCACCAGAAAGACGATGGGAAATTCAAGCCCTTTGGCGGCGTGCACTGTCATCAGCGTCACGCGGTCGCTCTCCTCGTCCAGTGAGTCCACATCCGCCACCAGCGCCACGCCTTCCAGAAAGCCGGCGAGTCCTCGCTCCGCTTCCATACTGGCGTCGAACTGCTGTGTGGCGGTGAGGAGTTCTCTCACGTTCTCCACCCTCGACTGCACCTCGGGGTCGCGGGTATCTCCGAGGCGCTGGAGGTACTCGGTGCGCTTCAGAACCTCGTTCAGCAGTTCCGTCACGGTGCTTTTCTCCCGCAAAGCGCGCAAATCCTCCACCATTTGCCGGAACAGCCATACCGCCTGATACGCGCGCGCAGTCAGCCGATTGGCGAGTGCGGGATGTCCCAGCGCCTCCCACAGGCTGATGCCCTCCTCTGCTGCCAGCTGGCGTATGACCTCGATCGTCTGCAACCCGATACCGCGCGTCGGCACGTTGATGATGCGCAGCAGGCTCACATCATCGCTGGGCGACAGAATAAGCCGGAGGTAAGCAATGACGTCCTTAATCTCCTTGCGTTGATAGAAGCGCACACCACCCACAATCTGGTACGGGATGCGGTAGTTCAGGAAAACCTCTTCAAGGGTACGGGACTGTGCGTTGGTTCGGTAAAGCACCACGAAGTCGCCGTATTTTCGCCCCAGCTGCTGGACGCTCAGCGCAATGTGCTGGGCAACGACAAGCGCCTCTTCGCGCTCATCCGGAACCTCGGTGACGGTGATGGGCAAGCCGTCGCGCTTGTCCGTCCACAGCCGCTTGGGGGCGCGTCGCAGGTTTTTATGCACCACATGGAACGCGGCGTCCAGTATGGGCTGGGTGGAGCGATAGTTCTGTTCCAGCTTCACCACGTGCGCATCGGGGAAGTCGCGCTCGAAGGAGAGGATGATGCCTACATCCGCGCCGCGCCACGAATAGATGGACTGGTCATCATCGCCCACCACACACAGATTGCGGTGCACCGCGCTGAGGTGCTTCACGATGCGGTACTGCGCCTGATTCACGTCCTGAAACTCGTCCACCAGCACGTGCTCGAACCGCCTCTGATAGCGTTCCAGCACCTCGGGGTGTTCATCAAACAGCTGTACAGCCTTCATCAGCAGGTCGTCGAAATCCAGCGCGTGACACGCCTCCAGCCGTTCCTGATAGCGAGGATAGACCCTGCCCACAATCTGCGTGAAGTAGTCCACCGGTGTATACAGGTGCGGCGGGATCATCTTCTCTTTCGCCCTGCTGATGAAGTTCAGCACCGAACGAGGCGCGAACCGCTTCTCGTCGAGGTCCAGCAGCCGGAGTACCTCTTTCACCACGCTGAGCTGGTCGTCTTCGTCGAAAACCACGAACTCCGGGTTTACCCCGATGGCTCGACCGCTTTCACGCAGGATGCGCGCGCAGATGGAGTGGAAAGTACCCACCCACATCTGTCTTACCTGCCAGGAACCGACGAGGTTCTCGATGCGCTCGCGCATCTCATTGGCGGCTTTGTTGGTGAAGGTGACCGCGAGGATGCGACGAGGCGAAACACTCCGCTGAGAGATGAGGTGGGCAATACGCATGGTCAGCACGCGCGTTTTGCCGCTGCCTGCACCTGCAAAAATGAGAAGCGGTCCGTTGCCGTGAGTTACCGCTTCTCGCTGTGCCTTGTTCAGAGTGTGCCATTCATCCATTGCACCATAGATTGTACGGGAAACGGTGCAAGGAATCAACAGCCCTAATCGAAATCGAACAGCTCCTCCAGAAACGACTTTCTTCGCTTGCGCTTGCGGTGGCGATAGTCGTCGTCATCATCATCGTAATACTGTGGCGGTGGCGCCTGAGTACCACGCGGCGCACGCAGGGACGCCCGCTCGATGACTTTATCCAGTTCGCCCCGATCCAGCCATACGCCCCGACAGTTGGGGCAGTAGTCGATCTCCACACCGTCCCGGTCTACCGGCACCAGCACCTCCTGACAGGAAGGGCAAAGCAATCTCCCACTGATGGCTCGCAACGCAACACCTCCGATCGTATTCTTCCCTTTACAGTGTACCCGCTACGCGATGGCGGAGTCAGCACCATTAAAAGGGTGTTCCCACGATGCTCACAGGTGCCAGCATTGATCGTAGAAACGCTGTTGCAAGGGCTTTCAAACCCCTCTCCCGACCTCTCCGCGACGCGGGGAGAGGCGCCCACTCCCCTTCTCCCGCAGGGAAGGGGCAGGGTGTTAGGTTCCCAGAAGACAAATGCGGCGCTGTCATTAAACACCCTCGCACCACAAACGGCAGGCGAGGCAATCCCACGCGGACTGTCGGTAAGTGAGGGAGATTGCTTCGTCGCTTTCGCTCCTCGCAATGACACGGTGTGGCGGCGGATTGATTCGTCGCTTTCGCTCCTCGCAATGACACGGTGTGGCGGGGGGATTGCTTCGTCGCTTTCGCTCCTCGCAATGACACGGTGTGGCGGGGGGGATTGCTTCGTCGCTTTCGCTCCTCGCAATGACACGTGGGGTGGAGGGTGAACCTCCTGGTGAGCCGATGAGGCAGGGGTTCTCGGCTCGGCAGGGTTCCTCGTCCGCCAGAGATGTCGTGTCATGGCGCGACTGCGCCAGCAGGTGAAGCCATCCCCTGCGGCTGACGGCTGTGTATAGGGGATTGCTTCGTCGCTGCGCTCCTCGCAATGACACGGTGTGGCGGCGGATTGATTCGTCGCTGCGCTCCTCGCAATGACACGGCGTCGCGGGGGGATTGATTCGTTGCTTTCGCTCCTCACAATGACACGTGGGGTGGAGGGCGGACCTCCCAGTGAGCCGATGAGGCGGGGGTTCTCGGCTCGGCAGTAGCCTCGTTTTCAAGGTGGTGGCGCAACGGTTGGTAGCAGGATTATCCGCTCGTAGCACGAACAGATTCCGCAGGTGATACCGCAACAGGAGGTGGAAGCGAACCGTGTCTCAACAGGTATACATCGCGTTCGACCTGGGCGCCGAGAGCGGACGCGCTGTGGCTGGCGTCTACGACGGTCAACGTCTGGAACTGCGCACCATGCATCGTTTTCCCAACACCCCTCTGCGCCTGCCCGACGCGCTGACGTGGAACGTGCTCCGGCAATACGCGGAGATTCTGCAGGGCATCAGCCTGACCGTGCGGGAGTATGGCGACGCCGTGCGCTCGGCAGGGGTGGACACCTGGGGAGTGGACTTCGGTTTGCTGGACGCGCGCGGAACGCTGGTGACCAACCCAGTGCACTATCGCGACCACCGCACGGACGGTATCATGGAGATGGTGCAGACCATGGTGGGCGCAGATACGGTCTACGACGCCACCGGCATCCAGTTCATGCCCATCAACACCATCTACCAGCTGATTGCCATTCAGCAACAGCACCCTGGCTTGCTGGAGCTGGCGGATAAGATGCTGATGATGCCCGACCTGTTCCACTACTGGCTGAGCGGCGCCAGGCTGAGCGAGCGCACCATCGCCAGCACCTCGCAGATGCTTGACCCGCGCACGGGGGAATGGGCACAGGACCTGCTGAGACACGTGGGGCTTCCCACACACTTCCTGCCCGAAATCGTCCCGCCCGGCACGAAGCTGGGCAAATTGCGCAGGGCGGTGGCAGAGGAGACTGGCGCGCCGAGTGTGGAAGTTATCACGCCCGGCAGTCACGACACCGCATCCGCCGTTGCTGCTGTCCCTGCCGACGGCAAACACGACTTCGCCTACATCAGCAGCGGCACCTGGTCGCTTATGGGAGTGGAGCTGTCGGAGCCACTGATCAACGCCCACACGCGCACCCTGAACTTCACCAATGAAGGCGGTGTATTTAACACTATCCGCTTCCTGCGCAACATCATGGGGCTGTGGCTGGTGCAGGAGTGCCGCCGCGCCTACGCCCGTGAAGGGCAGGAGTACACCTACGAGCAGCTGACGCAGATGGCTTCGGAGGCGGAACCCTTCCGCGCCATCATTGATCCGGATAACCGCGCCTTCCTGAGTCCGGCAAACATGCTGGAGGCGATACGCACCGACTGCGCCAAAAGCGGTCAACCCGCTCCCGAGACGCCCGGGCAGTTTGTGCGGTGCTGTCTGGAGAGCCTCGCCTTGCGCTACCGTTGGGTGCTGGAGCAGCTGGAGAGCCTCATGGGCAAGCGCCTGCAGGTCATCCACGTGGTGGGCGGAGGCACGCAGAACCGTCTGCTGTGCCAGTTCACCGCTGATGCCTGCAATCGCGCGGTGCTAGCTGGTCCCGTCGAAGCGACCGCGGCTGGCAACGTGCTCCTGCAGATGATTGCGCTGGGCGAACTGCGCGGCATCAGCGACGGGCGCGACCTCGTAGGGCGATCGAGCGAAATCGTGGAGTACGCGCCGCAAAACACCGCTGCCTGGGACGAGGCTTACGCACGGTTTCTGCAGCTCGTGGAGTAAGCAGTGGGGCGGCTGATGGGATTCGAACCCACGACCTCCTGAGCCACAGTCAGGCGCTCTGGACCAGCTGAGCTACAGCCGCCACGAGGAGAGCGATGATGGCGCCCCCGAGAGGACTCGAACCTCCGACCCACTGCTTAGAAGGCAGTTGCTCTGTCCTGCTGAGCTACGGGGGCAGATGCCTTCTGCAATCGCGATTATACCGCAAATCGCGCTCGAACGCAAGTCAGGCGACTTCCTCGTCGGGCGTGGGCAGGTTCTTCAAATCACCAAACAGCCGCCGACGTTCCGTCTCGTCCATCCAGTGCAACCAGGTTGTGACCGTCCCTCGCCGCATCAAGGAGCAACGAGGAAGCCATCAGCCGTTGCTCTGTCATGCAGTTGTACACTTCACGCAACCAGGAAAGGTGGCGTCGAGGCACCTGAGCAATTATGTAAATCGGCGCGACACCGTTCGGCAGTCTGATCTGGAAGGCAGGAAACTCCTGAGGAGGCTCTTGCTCCGTCTTCTTTGTTGTCATTTCCGTAATTGCCGCCGTCATGACGTCGCGATGCGATAAACTGCTGTTGCGTCTCAGCAGCTCAGGGACGCGGCGGAGCATCATTCGCCTGAGACACTCGGCAAGCAGTCTCTCACGCACCACCAGTACGATTATCGGCAA
>CAKZNX010000253.1 GCA_937132045.1 uncultured bacterium | reverse complement strand
ACGAACCGCTTCCAGCACCCGGCTGGATGGCTCGCGCAGCTCCACATCCACAACGGGGTGCACCTGCAACAGCATGTCCAGCCCTCCCTGACGCTCCACGCGCCCTGCCCGCAGGATTGCCACCTCATCGCACACCATCTCCACTTCCGACAGCAGGTGTGAGTTGAGAAAGACCGTCTTGCCCTGTGCCTTCAGCTGCAGGATAAGGTCGCGCACATCGCGCCTGCCCAGCGGGTCCAGCGCCGAGGTCGGCTCATCGAGGATGATGAGGTCAGGGTCGTGCAGGATTGCCTGCGCGATGCCGAGACGCTGTTGCATTCCCTTCGAGAACTCACGTACCCGTGAACGCGCCCGCTCGCTTAAACTCACCTGCTCCAGCACCTCTAATACGCGCTTTCTCAGGGTATGACCATCCATGCCAGCCAGCCTGCCGTGAAACCAGAGCACCTCCTCCGCAGTCAGCAGGTCATGGAACTGGAACTTCTCTGGCAGGAAGCCAATCCGGCGGCGCACGGTCATGTCGGAAATGGAGTGTCCGAAGATGCGGAATGTGCCTGCAGTCGGATACACATTGCCCAGCAACATCATGATAGTGGTGGTCTTGCCTGCGCCGTTCGGACCGAGGAAGCCGAACACACAACCCGCCGGAACCCGCAGGTTCAGAGAGTCTACGGCGACAAGCCTGCGCTTGCGCAAAAGGGGGGAGTAAACCTTTGTCAGATTGACTGTCTCAATTGCCCAATCCACTGCTACACCGTTTGCTTCCATGACCCCATTCGATGAAGAAAATACCACCCGCCCAGCACCAGCGCGGCGATGCTTACCACTCCCTGTATATCCCGGGGCAGAAGGTAAAACACGAACCCCAGCAGCGTCAATATCGCCATCACCGTCAGCCACAGGCGTAGCACTTTCTGCACCACCTGCTCCTGAGCCGCCCACTGCTTTAGCGCGCTGAAAGATTCCATTGGGCTACCGCACTGGATACACTGGCGCGCCTCGCCTGGGTTCTCGGCACCGCACATGGGGCACGTCACCAGCTTGCGCTCAGCGTATGCCTGTTCGCGCTTCCACGATTGTAGTTTACCCCGCTCCAGACGCGAAATGCCCGGCGAGTTCCCCACAGCGTACTCCAGGTGCTCAATCGCTTCGTCCAATCTGCCCAGCTTGTACAGCCTTTCCGCCAGCACCACCCGCGCGAGATGATTGTCCGGGTCGGCTGCCAGCACATCCCGGGCGCGGTACATCTCCTCTTCGTCCATCTTGCGCAAAGCGCGGCGGTTGAACATGTCGCCGATGTAGGGCACCATCAGCACCCCGGAGACCAGAAGCAGGAGAGCCATGAACGCCAGCCATGCGCTGTTACTCGCCAGCAGAAGCCCCAACAACCCGATATACGTGCAGGCGAACAACGCCAGCTCCCCGCCGGTGATGCTGCCCTCGATCCACCATCCGACAAACCGATACACCGGCACACCTGCCAGCAGCGCGCCAATGGCAAACAGTATCAGCGATTCCCCGCTCATCGCCCTCAGACCTCGATGGTCAGCACCCGTGCGCCTGCGTCCTCATCGTCCTCGTCCCACGCGATCTGCACCGAGTCGTTGGGCAGAGGCTGCGCCCGTTCCTGCAGATCCTCCAGATGCTCCTGCAGTGCTTGCGCCAGCCCATCAATCGCGTCCTGTTCGGTGTGCCCATGCGCCAACAACCCCGGCACGGCGGGCACCACTGCCGTGTAGCCCTTCGGGTAGTCTGGTTCCACGATGACGCGGTAAGCCTTGCTAAACCGGCTCATCTTCGCTCCGTCCGCACACTGTTCTCGCCGCTGCTGCCGTTTATCTCCGGCAGGTACATGCCGAAGGCTTGGACTGGACGCGCCCGCACCTGACCGGGACGCTCCGCCCGCAGGATGTAGGTGATGACGCTCTTGCCTTTCGGGATGAAGGTAGCCAGGAACGCCACCCGGTCGTCGCGCACCTCTCGACGGGAATACCAGTATCGCCAGTCGTAGCGGTCTGCCAGCCTCTCCACCACCTCGAATCCCGATGGCTTCGGGTCGTCGATGACGCCGTAGTATATGTCTGTTGCGCAGTGAATCACCAGCTTCACCACCACCTGGTCGCCCGGACGGAAGACCCCCTTTGCCGACTCCAGCCGCCACATCAGCTCCGACTCGTCGCCGTATCGCCTGCGCAGCTCCTGGCGCTCCTTTTCGGTTAGCTTGCGCGGCACCCGCTTCAGGTAGGCTCGCTCCACGCGCAACTGCTGTGAGGTTGCCGCCACGCGCTCTGCCGGCTCGAAATAGCGCAGAACCATCGCGGTAACCACTTCGCCGTCGCCCTCATGCTCGATGCGCAGTATGTTCTCGCCGTCGCGCAGAAGACCTGGCGATATGGGAACGACGTCCTCCGGCTGAAGCCACTGCTCGGCGCGATACTCCAGCTCCCTCACGGTCTGACCGTTCAGTACGATACGCACCCGGTGCGCTCCCCTCACCACCTCCGGCATCCGTCGGGCGTATTCTACCAGCGCCAGGATCACCTGCGCCGAGTCGTTGGTGGAGTGCCAGTACTCGCCCTGTCTGGCACCGGCAAGCCAGCGGAGTGCCTTCGGCAACAGGGGATGTCGGGGGTCGCTTGCCGCCAGCATTCGCGCAACCCATGCGGTGGCGTAGGTATCCTGCGCGAACCAGAACCAGGTCCCTTGCCGCCGCATGTCGGGTGTTGCCTCGCGCCAGAAGGCGGTGGTGGGGGTCTCGATGGCTCGCGCGAGAATCTCGCTGAGCAAGCCCTTCGCCTGTGCAGTAAGACCAACTCTCTGCAATGCCAGCGCCAGCGCACACTGCGACGACGTGCCAAGGTAGCGGCGTGACTCGTACATTCGCAGAAGCGGATTCCTCGCCCACTGCGGGGAGATGTCTGCCACAATGCGCAGGGCGTGCGCCTTTTCGTTCAGACTGGTCATCCAGTGACCCCT
>CAKZNX010000252.1 GCA_937132045.1 uncultured bacterium | reverse complement strand
GGGGCGCAAAGCCTGAAATCGCCGTGGATGGAGGTAACCTATCGCGGCACCAGCGGCGTGGAAGTGAAGTTCGCTGGCGTCAGCCTGATCCGCGAGTCCTCTCTGCAGTCCGCCACTCCCAACTGGGACACCACCCATTACTCCAGCGGGAGTACTGCGCCCCGGGTGTGGGTCGATAACGCCGAGCGCAAGCTGGTCGCTGAACACAGCCGGCTGAACTCGCCCTTTGCCGCGACGGAAGAATGGCGTCTTCTGGACGATACCACCCTGCAGGTCACCGTACGTGCCACGCTGACGCAGGAAGTGCCTGCCATTGCGGAGTACTGCGTGGGCTACCTGCGCGCGCAGCCGCTGGTGGGAGCTTCCTTCACCGCGGAGACTCCAGCCGGCACTGTGCAAGGCGTCATTCCCGCCGTGGCGCGCTGGGCGGACAGAGACCGGAACACCTTTGCGCGCGGATTCAGCCGGATGAGTCTGCGAACACGTCTGGGCACGCTGGAGATTATGGCGCAGGGAGACAACCCCGACATCATCCTGTTTGACGGGCGGAAAGAATCGCAGGGCTGGGCACGTGAGGCGCCAACACTGTGGCTGGGATATCTGCAGTTCCCTCTGCAAAAAGGCTTGCCCGTTACTCTGCGCGTCACCATCCGGTTCACCCCAGCCGAGAGGGTGGAGCCTGTGGAGCGAATGGCGTGTTCCACCCGCGTGGTGACGCTCAAGGAGGCAGTGGGGGCGGAGGTGCGTCCGATCCTGCTGGTCCCCAAGCCCAGGCAGGTGCAGTGGCGCGATGGTTTTCTGCCCCTCAACGCGCGCACTCGCGTGGTTCTTCTGGACAGAGCGAGCCTTCCCGCGGGAAGGTCGTTCATCGATATGGTGCGAGATCGCTATGGGCTGACGCTTCATCTCAGCACGGCTCTGCCACCACGAGTGGAGAACGTCGTGATTTTCACGCTCAAGCCACACCTGTCCCGATTGCCCCGCGCGTGGCAGGGATTGCTGAAAGTGCCTGAGCAGGCGGAAGGTTATGCCCTGCTGGTTGGCGCTAACGCAGCCGTCGTGGTAGGCAACGACAACCGAGGGGTATTCTACGGTTCGCAGACGCTTCAGCAGTGCCTGCAGGCGCGCTCGGACGGCGTGTTCCTGAAAAGAGCTCTGATTCTGGATTATCCGGCACTGCGCTTCCGGGGGGCGCATCTGTTTCTGGGCAAAGAGGCACTCCCGTTTCACCGAAAACTGATCGAGCGCGTCTTCTCGCACCTGAAACTCAATCATCTGGTGCTGGAAAGCGAATACACCCGGTGGGACTCAGCTCCCGAAATCGCGGTGGATTTCTCGATGAGCAAGGAAGACCTCCGTGAGTCCATCCAGTGCGCCCGAGACCACCTGATGGAAGTGACCCCGCTGGTACAGTCCATGGGGCATTCCGAATGGATGTTTCGCAACGGGCAGAACCTGGACATCGTCGAGGACCCCGAGCGCCCGAATGCTTACTGTGTGCTGAACCCGCGCACCCATCCGTTCATCGATCGCATCTACGACGAGGCGCTGGCGCTCTTCCAGCCCCGCCTTTTCCACATCGGGCACGACGAAGTGCACCTGTTTAGCCGCTACCCATACCACGAGGAGTGCAAACAGAGGGGTCTCACGCAGCTGTTCGTGGACGACGTCCTGCACCATTATCGCCGGTTTCAGCAGAGGGAAACTCGCACGATGATGTGGGGCGATATGCTCCTGCACCGCACCGAGTCGGCGGACGCTGCTGCGTTCGCGGAGAGTCCGGAAGAGGCAAGGCGCCGGCGCGAGATGCTTCCGAAAGACATCATTATCTGCGACTGGCACTATCAACCTCGCCCGCCCGAGGAGTTCGTACAAAAGAACCTGCGGGTGTTCCAGCAGTCGGGCTTCGAGGTGATCGCCACCACCTGGTACACGCCGATGAACATCTACAACTTCGCTCAGGCTGCGCGGCAGGCGGAAATCCTCGGGCTGTTGCAGAGTACATGGGCAGGCTTCAACATCAGCGAGCAGGTTCTCAAGCCGGATTTCTTCCAGTTCTCGGCATTTGTGCTGGCGGCAGAATATGCGTGGAGCCACGACAGTCCGCCACCTGACCAGCTGCCCTACTCGCCGGACGAGCTGTTCCTGGACCTCTACGAACGCCGCAGGCTGACGGCACGTGCACAAACCGGCTTCGCCCTGGACATTTCGGCGGCGATGAACACCATCCTGCAGCAGACGGGCTCAGAGGGGTGGCTGGGCATGGGAGAAGAGCACGACCTGCGCAACCTGCCTCGCGGTGAACAGACGCTGTGTGGAGTGAGGTTCCGCCTTGCGGACGATCCCGCCAAGCCCTCTGCCATCATGCTGGCGACCGGCATGTTCCCGGCAAAGCCGCTACCGCGCATGGTGCATCTGCCCATCGGGCGACGGGCAACCGCCCTCTACTTCCTGCACGCGACCGGCTGGCAGGTAGAACGGAACAGGCGAGTGGGCAGCTACCGCATCCTCTACACCGATAACACCACCGAAACCATCCCGCTGGAGTATGGCGTGAACATCTGCGCATGGGACGACCTCGCTGCCGCCTACTTCGCCAGGGTCGCCTGGCGAAGCCAGACCGCCGACGGAACGCCCATCGCGCTTCGCATCCTTCGCTGGGATAACCCGCAGCCTCAAAAGACTGTCGCAGCCATCGAGTTCAGCGTGACCGACGAGATGGCAGCGCCCATCCTCCTCGCGGTGACAGGGGTGAACTGAAATGCAGCCGATCATCGAAACACTGGCGCACAGCGCAGAACAGTCCGTGCGGTTTGCTTTGTACTGCCTGAAACCATGCGACGGACACCTGCGGGCATCCTCCACCTTCGTCAACCCGCAGGGCGAGCCGCAACTGTGGCACGACTTCGGTCCGCTGGAGGGACCGGGCTGGGCAGCGAACAGTCTGGGAGGAGCCTCGGTGCTTCTGCGCTATGGCAAAGCGTTTGGGCGACAGGATTGCGTGCGCGCCGGTAACGCCCTGATCGAGCACACCCTCGCCCACTTTCTGGATGT
>CAKZNX010000251.1 GCA_937132045.1 uncultured bacterium | reverse complement strand
CCTGATGGCGGGATAAAAAAAGAACCGCCGTCTAAGGCGGTGTGCGGACTACATTAGCTGTTGCCGCAAAAGGGAGGGCTTTTCCCTCAATCGAGCTGCCGTCACTTTTACTGACGCAACCCGTGCCCTCAGGTTACAGGATTTTTGCCCCTCCGTCGTACGATTTTTCACAATTTCGCCAGAGCCTCGCGTAATGTCGCAGCCGTTTCCTCTGCCAGCGTGTCGTTGATGAAGGTGCCTGCCTGCTCGGACCCCGCCAGATACTTCAGTTTGTCGCGTGTGCGGTTGAACGGATAAAACTCCACGTGGAAGTGATAGCTGGGGCTGTTCTCCTCGCGCGCAGGCGATTGGTGTAGAAGCATAATGTACGGTATCGGCATATCCCACAACCTGCGCAGAGTGCGCGTCACAGTGGACAGCATCTCCGCCAGCGCCCAGTGCTCCTCCGCGCTCATCTCCGGCAGAGCACCGAAGTGCCGCATCGGCATCACGTGCACCTCGTAAGGGTAGCGCGCAAAGAACGGCACGAAAGAAACGAAATGCGGATTGCGGGTGAGTATCCGTCTGCCATCGTCCAGCTCCTGCTGCATCACCGCACAGAACAGGCACTTTCCATGCTGGTCGTAGTATTCCCGGGCGGAGGACACCTCCTTCGCAATCAGCGGTGGAAGGAACGGGTAGGCGTAAATTTGACCGTGCGGGTGCGGGATGGTTACTCCAATCTCCTTACCCTTGTTCTCGAAGATGAGCACATACTGCACAAACGGATAGCCGGACAGTTCCACAAACCGGTCGCTCCACACTTCCACCAGCTTCGCGATCTGCTCCACTGTCAGGTCTGCCATCTCCCCCTCATGCTGGGGTGTGTAGAGCACCACCTCGCAAATACCCTGGGAGGGTATCACCGGAGCCAATGGTGTGCCATCCACGGCGGGCGCCGGCGCGTCACGCTGAAGCGACGGAAAACGATTCTCGAACACCACTATCTCGTAATCCGGGAACGGCACCTCCGTCTCCACGCTGCCGGGCTTGGTAGGACACAGGGGACAATACTCCTTCGGCGGGAGGAAGGTTCGCTCCTGGCGGTGTGTCGCAGTAATCACCCATTGCTCGAGGTAAGGATGCCATCTCAATTCCGACATCTATGCTCTGTCCTCCACAGGTTCTCATCTCAACACGTTGGTCAGCACCCGTAGGTTTAGTGAGGCTGACGCGGAATCCCTCTACATGCAGGCAGGGATAACCCCGGACACGGTCAAACTATACGATGGCGATCAGCAAAAAGCGAGGCGAAAGAAAGACATGCGAGTGTTGGAACTGATGCACACCCACGTGGTTACCGTGCAGCCTGAGGATACCTTGCGCGACGCGGTGGATAAGATGGACCTCTACCAGGTTAGCGGACTGCCCGTGGTCGACGATGAGGGACGCCTTGTGGGCGTCATCACGGAACACGATGTCATTCGGGAGTTGCTGCCCCATCCTACCGAGTCGCAGAGCGAGGAGAGCTACCGTGCCGAATGGCAGGACCTGGCTACCCGTGCAACGCGCGTGCGGGATATGCAGGTGAAGCAGGCAATGACAAGCAACGTGATCGCGGTGGACGAGAACGTGGACGTGCTGGAAGCCGCCGCAATCATGTTGCAAAAGAAAGTCAAGCGCCTCCCCGTAACGGCAAACGGCAAGCTGGTGGGTATCATCAGCCGAATAGACATCTGCCAGGCGGTGTTAGAAGACCGACTGTGAGGAAGCGCCATGGATTGGTACACCGCAGTAACTGAGGGCAAGATTCTCGTCTCCGATGGGGCGATGGGTACCATGTTGCAGTCGCTGGGGTTGGAGCCCGGGCATGCACCAGAATCATGGAACCTCCAGTACCCCGATAAAGTGCTCGCTGTTCACCGCGCTTACGTACAGGCGGGAGCGCATCTCATCACCACCAACACCTTCGGCGGCAACCGGATTCGCCTGGCAGCACATGGACTGGCAGCACAGGTGGCGGAGATAAACCGCCGAGCGGTCGAACTGGCGCACGAAGCCGCTGGGGAGTCCTGCGCGGTGATGGCTTCGGTCGGTCCGACAGGTTTCCTCATGGAGCCTCTCGGCGACCTGAGCGAAGATCAGGCATACGAGGTCTTCAGCGAACAGGTGACCGCTCTACGCGAGGGCGGCGCCGATACGGTTATTCTGGAAACCTTCATGGCGCTGGAAGAGATTGTGACCGCTCTTCGCGCAGCGACAGCAGCAGGGATGAAGGTAATTGCCAGTATGAGCTTCGGCGTGGGCGAGCGCACCATGATGGGCGTCACCCCTGAGCAAGCAGCAACCACACTGGCGCAGGAAGGTGCGCTGGTGGTGGGAGCAAACTGCAGCACCGGCGCGCACGAGATGGTACCGGTCATCCGCCGGATGCGCGAAGCCGTGACCGTACCTCTCATTGCTCAGCCCAACGCCGGCATGCCTGTGCTGGTGGACAACCGCCCGGTCTATACACAGGAGCCGGAGGAGATGGCATCGTTCGTTCCAGAGTTCGTGCAGGCAGGAGCGAACATAGTGGGGTCGTGCTGCGGGTCCTCACCCGATTTCACCGGAGCCATAGCCGAAGCAGTCAGGCGTCTGCTGTAAACCCGCAATTGTCACAGCGAACAGGCGAACCGCAACGACCGAAGATTTCCGCGGGGAACCCTATTTCACTCCGCAGGTGTCAGATGGCAAGGCTCCTGGAACGGTTATCTCTACGCAGGCGGCTGTTCATCGGACTTTTTCTGAGCATCGCAACGGTGCTCAGCATTCACACCGCGATCGTTTATCGCCATCTGATGACCGCACTTCAGGAAGCCGGTGTGGTCCGCGACCTCTCTCTGCTGATCGCCGAGCGCATCCTGTTGAACTCGCTGCTGCCCAGTCTGCTCGCCGGGTTGGGGCTTGCCGCCCTGATAGCCATGTTACAGATTTATCCCGTGGTCAAGCTTCTCCGCCGGCTCACCACAGCCGCCCATGCCATCGCCAGCGGCAGGTTCAACGAGCGAGTACACACGTCGCGCTGGGCGCCCTACGACTTTCGCCTGCTCGCCGAGAGTTTCAACCTGATGGCGAGCCAGCTCGAGCAGTACGCGCTTGCTCAGCGGGAGCACCAGAGAGAACTGCAGAGACGCAACGAGCTGCTGGAGCACCTGTCGGTGACGGACGCACTGACCCAGGTTGGCAACCACCGTGCCTTTCAGGAGCACCTTCACGCTCAGATCAGCCTCGCCTGCCGTCGTGAGCACCACCTGTGTCTGATGCTTATCGATGTAGACCACTTCAAACAGTACAACGATACTTTTGGACACCTGCACGGCGACATGGTGCTGCGAGAGGTGGCTCGGCTGATCACGCAGAATATCCGTGCGTATGACTTTGTGGCGCGATACGGCGGGGAGGAGTTTGCCGTGGTGCTCCCCGAAACCGATATCGACACCGCCCACGTTGTGGCAGAGCGTATTCGGCTGGTCATTGAAAGCCATCCGTTTCCCCATCGTGCGGTAACCATCAGCGTGGGGATCGCAGGCTGGCGACCGGGTGTGGACAGCAATGCGCTCATACAGGAGGCGGATGGCGCGCTCTATGAGGCAAAGCGGAGTGGGCGCAACCGTGTTTGCGTCGCCGGACCGGGCGGGAAACACGAAGAAGCAGCCTAGCGGGAGGAGGAACATGATTCGGGTTGGGGTGGTCGGCTACGGCTACGCTGGCAGGGTATTTCACTGTCCACTGATTGCACAGGCGGACGGGCTTCAGCTGCATGCCATTGCCTCGCGCGATGCCACCAGACGAGAAGAGGCACAGCGTCGATGGGACGTGACGGTATACGAGCGACCCGAGCAACTTTTCGCCGACGAGAATGTGCAGCTGGTCGTTCTCGCCACGCCCCATGATACGCATCACCCTCTGGGCAGGCTGGCGCTGGAAGCGGGAAAACACCTCGTCATCGACAAACCGTTCACCATCACAGCCGCCCAAGCCGACGACCTCATCGCCGAGGCACGAAGGCGGGGACTGCTTCTCAGTGTGTTCCACAACCGCCGCTGGGACTGGGACTATCTCACCGTCCGTCGTGTCATCGACGACGGGTTGCTCGGCGAGGTGTGGCAGGTAGAGAGCTGCGTTGGGCGATACGGGGACTCCAGCCGGTGGCGTGCCCAGCGTGAGACGATGGGTTCCCTGCTTCACGACTGGGGCGCGCATCTGGTGGATCAGGCGCTTCAGATGATGGGCTTGCCCCAGCAGGTGATGGCTTGGAGACATCACCGGGTATGGCAGAAGGACGTTGAGAGCTTCATCCGTGCGGTGCTGGACTACGGCGGAGGGCGCACCTTCACCATAGAGGTGAACTACCTGCGCGCTGCCGACCGTCCTCGCTGGTACGTGCTTGGAGACCGGGGAGGACTGGTGAAAGACGGGCTGGACCCTCAGGAGGAGGCACTTCGCGCGGGCGACATCACGCAGGCGACTGAAACACCAGAGAACCGTGCTCGACTCTGGCTGAGAGAGGGCAACGACATCGTCCAGCGCACCATCGACAGCGTCCATGGTGACTGGCGCGAGTACTACCGGAACATCGCCAGCGTCCTTCTGCACGGTGAGGAGCTGCTGGTCAAGCCAGAGCAGGCGCGAGATGCGATTTCCGTCATCGAGTGCTGCCTGCAGTCGGCGGAGACGGGCACACCGATTGCGCTGCGGTAGTCACACGTCGCGCTTCTGAAACACGAAAATGCCCAGCAGAAGCACCACCACGATGTAGGCAAACACGTAGCCGATTTCCCACCCGCTGGGCGGCTGTTCAAACGCCTGAAACCGCTCGCTCATCAGCATCCGTTCAGGCACCACCACCATCATCTGATCGAGCACCCAGCGCCGCAGGTGGTTCATCGGCACGATCCAGCGCACATTGTTGGAAACGTTCAGCAGGGTCTCGATGTCAAACACAATCCCGAACTCGCGCATCGGCTTCTCTGACCACGCCACACCCGCAGCAATGATGGAGAGCGCAATGGTCAGTCCCATCGAGGCAAATGTGGAGAAGAAGAGCGTCACCGTGCCAAACAGCACGGGATAGAGCAACACCACCAGCGGAGCACGCCACGTCTCGAGGTAGCTCTTTCCCATCATCAGTCGCACCGACAGATACAGCAGCACCGCCCAGAAGAGTGTGTTGCCCAGCGCGTATACCAGCGTGCCCAGCCACTTCCCCATCACCACCTGATACCTTCGCGCCGGCTTGTAAAGCACGGCATACAGCATCCCCCGCTCGATCTCCAGCGCGATGGCTCCCGACGCCAGCGTCATCGCCATCACCGAGCCAAAGAACTTCACCACATCCAGCCCAAGGATCAGGGTGATACGGGGCACCACGGACTGCACGATGGGGTCGTTGGGGCGCACCGATGCGCCCAGCTTTGCCACAAACACAAACCCTACTACCGCCAGCGAAGCAAACAGCGATGCCACCCAGATACGGCGTCGCATGGTCTCTTTCAGCGTTAACCCCGCTATCAGCAGTATCGCCCTCATTTCGGCTCCTCGATCACCCGCACGAACAGGTCTTCCAGACTTTCACGGCGCGGCACAAATTTCAGCAGGTCGCCGCCAGCCTCCACAATGCGCCGTGCCAGCGTGGGGATGTCCTCTTCGCCCTCCACCTCGGCGGTAAAGCGCACACCATCTTCCGACAGCAATGTCGCCACAGAACGAACCGCTTCCAGCACCCGGCTGGATGGCTCGCGCAGCTCCACATCCACAACGGGGTGCACCTGCAACAGCATGT
>CAKZNX010000250.1 GCA_937132045.1 uncultured bacterium | reverse complement strand
TGTCGCTACAGGCACCGGACGCCCATTGATGCGCGCCTGAGACCGTCCCCCAGCGAACAGCTCGCGCGAGAGATACAGCAAGCCATCCTCGGGAGTCACCCCAAGCTCTTGCAGGCGCGCCATCAGGCGTGGCGAGGTGGACAGGTCGAACACAGCGGTCACCTGCGCGCGCTCTGCCCCGGCGCGAAGCATCTCCGCTTCTGCCCGCTCGCCCAGTGCCAGGCTCAACGCATCGATCAGGATCGATTTGCCTGCGCCCGTCTCGCCGGTGAGCACGTTCAAGCCGGGTTCAAAGCGCAGATTCAGGCGGTCGATGATGGCTATCTGTTCAACAGCCAGTTCCACCAGCATGGCTATACGTTCACCCTTTCGCCCCATAGCAGGCGGTCGCGCAGCTTGGTGTAGAACTCATCGGGGTCGAATACGATCAGATGGGTGCACTCCTCCGCGCGGGAGACACGCACGGCATCGCCAGAGCGCAGCCGCACCGTTTCTCCACCATCCGCCTGCAGGTGGAAGTCGCCGTCGTCCGCGCTGACCACCACCCTCACCTGCTTGCTGGCAGGCAGGACAAGCGGGCGCGCACTGAGGGTGTGGGCGCAGATGGGAGTGAGCAGTAAAACGTCACACGCCGGGTCCACGATCGCGCCGCCTGCCGACAGCGAGTAGGCAGTGGAACCTGTTGGGGTCGCCACCACCACCCCATCGGCGGAGTAGGTCGCCAGGAAGGTATCGTTGACAAAAGTCTGCAGGGTGATCATTCGCGCCACCGCCCCTTTGGTCACTACCACGTCGTTGAGCGCAAGGGCACTGCAAATGGCTTCTCCTTCCCGATAGACGATAGCGCGTACCATCAGCCGCTGTTCCACGCGGTAGTCGCCTGCCTGCACTCTGGCAACGGCACTGGCAAGCTCGTGCGGCTTAATCTGCGCGATGAAACCGAACCGCCCCAGATGCACGCCCAGAATCGGTATCTGTCGCGGAGCAGCGAGATGACTCGCCCGCAGGATCGTGCCGTCGCCCCCGACGGCAACCAGCATGTCGCTGGCGCACAGGGTGCCCTCATCGCAGGCGTACTGAGGCATGTTCAGCACATGGGCAATCTCTGGCTCGAGATGCACTTGCAAGCCATGTCCTTCCAGCCACTCGATTGCCTCACGGGTGAAGCGCAGGGCGTCGGGTTTGTCGGTGTGGACTATCAGACCCACGTGCTGTATCATTGTGCCCTCAGGGGGTGGTGGTGCGGGTGAACCGCTGAAGGTTGTTTCGCGCGTCGGCGTAGTTCGGGTCGATGCGCAGCGCCCGCCGGTAACACTCGATGGCTTCGTTCTTCTTGCCCATCTTCTCGTAGACCACTCCCAGATTGTTATGGGCGAAGGCGTAGTTCGGGTTAGCAGCGATCGCCTGCTTGAAGTAGCCCTCCGCCTCCTGCAGCCGTCCCTGACGGTCGCACACCAGCCCAAGCCCGTTCAACGCTTCCACGTTGCGCGAGTCCTGTTTGAGGGCAAGTTTGTAGTGCTCCTCCGCTTCCGTGTCGCGGTTCAACCGGTACAGCAGGTTCGCGAGTGCGACGCGTCCCTTCAGATGCTGAGGCGATAGCGCCAGCAGCTTCTCCCACGCCTGCACCGCCTCCTCACTTCGGTTCTGCTGTACCAGCACAGCGCCCAGCTGCCACCAACCTTCGGTGTTGCGGGGATGCGCCTCCACCAGCGCACGGTACACTGCCTCCGCTTCGGACAGGCGTTTGTCCTTATGATATAGCGCGGCCAGCGCCTGCATCGTGTCGTGGTGGTTCGGTTGGATCTCCAGCGCCCGTCGGAGCGCCTTTTCTGCCTCGGCGGAGTTGTTCGCTCGCGCGTACAGCACGCCGAGATTGTAATGCGCCACGAACGAATCCGGTTGTGTCGATGCTGCACGCTGGAAGAGCTGGATGGCTTTGGCATCCTGCCCCTGTGAGGCATACGTTTGAGCCAGTCCAAGCACGGCAGAAGGGTAGCGGGCATCCAGGGCAAGCGCTTTCATGAAAGCCGATTCCGCGTCGCGCAGGTTGCCCACCGCGTGCAGAGCCAGCCCGAGGTTCGTCCATGTCTGCGCGTTCTTCGGGTCGAGCGCGGTCGCCTTACGGTAGGCGTCCACCGCTTCCTTCGGACGATTCGCCTGCATCAGCGCCACACCGAGATTGTTGAAGGTGTAGGGGTCGCTGGGGTTCAGGCGCGCAGCAGTCTGGAAAGCGGTGATTGCCTCATTCAGCCTGCCCTGCTTCATCAGGATATTGGCGAGATTGTAATGGGCGTCGGCGAAGTCTGGCTTCAGGCGAATCACGGTGCGATATTCCGCAAGCGCCTTATCGGGTTGACCGGTGTGCAGGTAAGCGTTGCCCAAGTTGTTGTGTGCCTGCGCGTCGTTGGGCGCAATCTGCACCAGCTGCTCCAGCACCGGAACGGCGTCGGCTGCCCTGCCCGCCCGCAGGTAGAGGAACCCCAGCCACTGCAAAACGCCTTTGTGGTTGGGGGATTTCTGTCGTGCAGCTTCCAGTGTCTCTATCGCCTGCGTGACGTTACCCGCCTGATACTGCTTGACCGCTGAAGCCAGGCGGTCGTCTACCTCGTCGGCGAGCGCACTGACCGTCAAAAGGAACAGCAAAAGGAAAACACCTGTCCGCCGAAGCATACGACAATACCCTCCTCGGCAATCGGTACGCTCAGATTATATCAGATAGCGAGACGGCGAGGCAATTGCCACGCCCGCTGCCGGCGCACCGCTGTTATGTAGTCCGCCAGCGTCTCCACGTGACGGATGAACGTACGCGTCTCGATGAACCCGTTCTCCACCCAGCGCCCCTGAGCATCCATCGCCTCGATGATCTGACGCACGCGCGGAGCCAGTTCGTCGGGGCGTGCCAGCCTCTGACGCTCCGCGGTCACCTTCTCTCTCCCCCCCTGCTTCAGTCGTCTGTAGAGGTCAAACAGCTGGGGGATGCCGTACGACCCCTCGAACGAATACCCTTCACGCAGGTCTACCTGATCGTACACCAGCTCCCCCTTCTTGTTGACGTATAAGGGACGATTGGTGACCAGCTCATAGAAGCGCGCCCAGAGTCTGCTGGGCAGGCGTGAGCGATCGAACCACTGCAGTGCGGTGGGAACCGGCTGCAGGTAACGTTCATCCCCTGTCAGGAGGTGGATGTCGATAAGCGTCTGCACCGCGGAGGCGGACTCTGCGCTGGCGACGGCTGGCGGTTCAAACCACCGCGCCCACGCAGGCTCCATCTGAAAGTTGTATTGCTGTGCCCACACCGGTTGCGGCTCCGGCAGGCGAGCAAGGATAAGGAAATCACCGGCTTTGCGGATGCCGGTAAGGTATTTCGGCTGACGGTATGCGCGGAATGCCTCAGCCAAAGTGCCAACCAGCGTTGCGATCACATTGTCGTTGAGGGTGTAGAAATGCCAGAAGGTGTAACCGCTGCCCGGGTGGGTGCGCTCCCACTTTTCCGGAAAGCGTGCGGGACGAACGGGAAAGTCCGCCGGGTTGCGTCGCGTGCCATCGTAACGCTGGGACCAGGCGCCGTTGGGATACTGAGCCTGCAGCAGCTTGCTCAATCCGTACTCCACCGCGCGGCGGATCTCCCTGTCTCTGCCGTTCAGCGCGACATCCACACGAATGAGGAATCGCAGGGCGCTCTGGGTAGTGTCGTCGTCGTAGGTGGTGAAGTTCAGGCGTCCCTTCGCTTCGCGCTCCCCTGCTTCCACATCGCGCCGGTAGTACCAGCGTCTTCGGCGTTCCGGGTCGAACTCGATGCGATAGTCCCATCCGCCCGAAGCCAGCTGCGTCATCGTCAGAGCGTGAGCGGTCTCCACCGCCGCATCGAGGAAGACCGGTTCCCGGGTCGCTTCATGGGCGCGCAGGTAAGCCATGCCAACCGACGGGGTTCCCGGAGGCTGAACCCATCCCTCGGTGGCAGTGGCTTCGCTCTCTCCGTACCGTTTGGTCAGGTCGGCGGAGTATCTCCAGAGGTAGCTGCCGTGAGTGGCTATTCTGGTGCGGAAGTGGTGCACAGCCCGACGCAGAGCGGCTGTGGCTTCCCCCGTCAGCGTTTTCTCACCCGCTTGCTCCTGCATGAGCGTTCACCGTACGGCAACACCAGTGAGGTGCACATTGGCGGACAGAACCTTGCGCAGGAACTGCCCGGTGTAACTGGCATCCACCTGCGCCACCGCCTCAGGAGGTCCCTCTGCCACCACGTAACCGCCCTCCGCGCCTCCCTCCGGACCGAGGTCGATAATCCAGTCGGCGGTCTTGATGACATCCAGATTGTGCTCGATCACGATGACAGAGTTGCCGTTATCCACCAGGCGGTGCAACACATCCAGCAGTTTTTCGATGTCCGCGAAGTGCAAGCCGGTGGTAGGCTCGTCCAGAATGTAGATCGTCCTGCCGGTCGCCCGTTTGGAGAGCTCCGTCGCCAGCTTCACGCGCTGAGCCTCTCCCCCCGACAGGGTGGTAGCGGGCTGTCCCAGCTTGATGTAGTCCAGCCCCACGTCGTGCAGGGTCTGCAGTTTGCGCGCGATGGGCGGAATGGCTTTGAAGAACTCCAGCGCTTCCTCCACGGTCATGTCCAGCACATCGGCGATGGACTTGCCTTTAAAGCGCACCTCCAGCGTCTCGCGATTGTAGCGCTTGCCCTTGCAGACCTCGCAGGGCACGTACACGTCGGGCAGGAAGTGCATCTCGATCTTGATGATGCCGTCGCCTTTGCAGGCTTCGCAGCGCCCTCCCTTCACGTTGAAGCTGAAACGCCCGGGCTTGTATCCGCGCACTCTGGCGTCCTGCGTGCTGGCGAACAGCTCGCGTATCATGTCGAACACGCCGGTGTAGGTAGCGGGATTGGAGCGCGGTGTGCGCCCGATGGGCGACTGATCGATGTCCACCACCTTATCCACGTGCTCAATGCCGTCTACCCCGTCGTGTGCACCCCACAGCGGATGCGACCCATACACGTGATACATGAGGCGCGGATACAGCGTCTCCTGGATCAGCGTGGACTTGCCCGAACCCGACACACCCGTGATGCAGACAAACAGCCCAAGCGGGACGCGCACCGTGAGGTTCTTCAGATTGTGCTGGCGCGCGTTGCGGATGGTCAGCCAGCGGTCTCCCGGCTGTCGGCGGACAAGCGGTATGGGGATCCTGCGTTCGCCGCCGAGATACTGTCCGGTGATGGACCCCTCACAGGCGATGATGTCCTGCACGGTTCCCTGCGCCACCACGTAGCCGCCGTGTTCGCCCGCGCCCGGACCGATGTCGATAATGTGGTCGGCGGTGCGGATGGTGTCCTCATCGTGCTCGACCACAATGATGGTGTTGCCAAGGTCGCGCAGGTGCAGCAGGGTGTTAATCAGTTTGTGGTTATCGCGCTGGTGCAAGCCGATACTTGGCTCGTCCAGAATGTACAGCACGCCCATCAGCCCGCTTCCAATCTGTGTAGCCAGTCGGATACGCTGTGCCTCGCCGCCAGCCAGAGTTGCCGCAGGGCGATCCAGCGTCAGGTAGCCCAGCCCCACGTCCAAAAGGAAGCCGAGGCGCGTCTGGATTTCGCGAAGCAGCTGGTGCGCGATATGGCGCTGACGCTCGGAGAGCCTGTCGGGCAGATCGTCGAAGAAGCGCTGTGCCTCCTCCACCGAGAGCGCGGTGAGCTGGGCGATGTTCAACCCTCCCACCGTCACAGCGAGGCTTTCGTCTTTCAGACGCTGACCTTTGCACTTCGGGCAGGGTTTGTCGGACATGTAGCGCTGCAGCCACTCGCGCACGTTTTCGGACTCGGTCTCGTTGTAGCGCCGCTGGAGCATGGTGACGATGCCCTCAAACTCGCTGTCGAAGTAGCGGGTACGTCCCCAACGGTTGCGGAAAGTGACGGTGACGTTGCCGTCTACGCCGTAGAACAGCGCGTGCTTCTGCCGTTCGTTCAGCTCGGCGATAGGCGTGTGCACGGTGAATCCCAGCTTTTGCGCCACGCCACGCAGCAATCCTTCGTAGTAGGGCAGGAGACCGTCTTTGCCCGCGAACGGCTCTATCCCGCCCTCCGCGATGCTTTTGGAGGGATCGGGGACAATCAGCACAGGGTCAAACTCGGTCTTGAATCCCAGTCCATGGCACTCGGGGCAGGCGCCGTATGGGCTGTTAAAAGAGAAACTGCGCGGTTCGATCTCCGGCAGGCTGATACCGCACCCGGCACAGGCGAAGTTCTCGGAGAAGACCATCTCCTCGACGTCTAGCACCTGCGCGATCACCATCCCCTGCCCCATGCGCATGGCAGTCTCCACCGAATCGGCGAGGCGCTTTTCGATGCCCTCGCGCAAAACGATGCGGTCGACCACCACCTCGATGTGGTGGATTTTGTATCTGTCCAGAGTCGGGATGCGTTGCTCGCTCAGGTCTACCGACTCGCCATCCACGCGGAGGCGGGTGTAGCCAGCTTTGCGGGCGTCTTCCATCTCCTTGCGGTATTCGCCCTTGCGCCCCCGCACGATGGGCGCCAAAATCTGCATACGTGTGCCCTCTGGCAGGGCGAACAGGGTATCCACCACCTGCTCTACTGTCTGCTGGGTGATTTCGCGCCCGCACTGCGGGCAGTGCGGGATGCCGATACGCGCGTACAGAAGACGCAGGTGGTCGTAGATTTCGGTGACGGTGGCGACGGTGGAGCGCGGGTTCCGGCTGGTGGACTTCTGGTCAATGGAGACGGCGGGCGACAACCCGATGATGTCGTCCACGTCGGGCTTGTCCATCTGTCCCAGAAACTGCCTCGCATACGCAGACAGCGACTCGACGTAGCGGCGTTGCCCCTCCGCGTAGATGGTGTCAAACGCCAGACTGGACTTGCCCGACCCCGAGATGCCGGTAATAACCACCAGCCTGTCACGCGGGATTTCAACGGTGATGTTCTTCAGATTGTGCTGACGCGCGCCACGAACGACAATCTTATCCTGAGGCATAGCGAACCTTCGTTACCCGAGGCGTTCACGGTACTCATTCTAGCACATCCGAGCGCCGGGAGGCAACGGGAAGCAGAGCGACGACCTGTGCAAAAGCGCGAGTGAAATCGTAAACGCCTATACCCTGCTAACCCGAACGTAGTGGAAGAGGTCAAAAACCAGCAGGAACCCACCTTGCACCAGGACGCCCCAGCCAAAGCCCTGCACAAGTGACGACCGCCCCCACACAATCATGCCCAACGCAACCAGCACATAACCGACGTCCAGAAACGTGTTCACCTTCAAAAGCTTAAGCAGACGCACCTTTTCCGTCTGCTCGTCCGCAATGCCTGTCTGCATCTTTTTGAGCACGCCGTACAACCCCAGCGACGCGATGACCAGATTCACGAGTGCCCATGCCGCGTTCATCCCTCCAAACGCCTGCCAGAAGGAACCGCGGGGTGCAAACAGAATTAGCAAGCCTCCAAACAGGAGACCTGCGACCGACCATAGGCTGAGCTGTTTCAGCAGGTTGTGCTGATCAAGGAGAACAGGTGGAGTGTGCATAGTGGTACAGCGTTCGTGCAGGAGGCAGCTGCCTCCTGCACATTGTAGAGGTGCCTAGTAGCTCTTCTGCTTCGTCTGCTTCGGCGGCAGAATGACGGTATCGATCACGTGGATGACGCCATTCGTCGCCTGAATGTCCGCCTTGACTACCGTGGCGCGATTGATGCGCACCTTGCCCGCGCGGGTGGAAATGTTGATGTTGGAACCCTGCAGGGTCTTGGCGCTCTTCAGGCCAGCCGCCTGATTGGACATCACCTTTCCGCTCACCACATGGTACAGCAACACCTGGCGCAGAGCCTCCTTGTCCTTCAGGAGCGCTTCCACGGTTGCCTTCGGCAGCTTGGCGAACGCCTCATCGGTGGGAGCGAAGACGGTGAACGGACCCTCACCCCGCAGGGCATCCACCAGACCCGCTTCCTGTACCAGCTTCACCAGAGTCTTGAAGCTGCCAGCCGCGATAGCGGTGTCCACAATGTCTCTCTCCGCGGCTCGCGCAGAAGAGGTCGCAAACCAACCCAAAGCGATCAGCAACGCACCTGCAAGGTGCCAACGACGAAGGAAACCCATTTGTTTCTCCTCCCTGAAAGGATTGAATTGTTAGACACGCTAATTAATCGTGTCCACGCAATAATACTGTAGATACGCTTTGATGAGTTCCCAGTCTGCGGTTTTCTCAGATATTCATCCGCTTGAAGATGCGCTCCGGTATCGCGCGCAGAACCAGCATCACCAGCCACCACACACCCGGCACATAGGCGATATCCCTGCCCTTGAGGATCGCCTGCACGCTTTCCCGAGCTACCCTCTGCGGCGAGGCAAGGAAAGGCAGTTTGTCCCTGCCCCACGTCATGCGCGTGTCCACAAAACCGGGCTTGATGGTAATCACCTGCACGCCCCGCTTGCTCAGCCGGTTGCGCAAGCCCTGCAGAAAGAGGGAGAAGCCGCCTTTCGCGGCGCCGTACGGGTAGTTTTGCGCGCGTCCCCGGTCGCCCGCCACCGAGCTCACCCCCGCGATGAACCCAGCACCCTGTTGCTCCAGGTAACAGGCGCACAGCGTGAGCAGGGAGGCTGCTCCACTAAAGTTCACGTCGATGAGCCTCCTGACAGCGGAAGGCTGACGGAAGGCTTCTTCCAGACCGTCCATGGTGCCCGCCACCCACACCACACCGTCCAGCCCGCCAAGCGCGTCGAGAACCGTTTGCAGAAACGCCTCATGTTCGTCGATGGCTTCGGCATCGAAGCGCCCCGCATGCACCGTCGCGCCGAAACGCACCCGTACGTCGCCGGCGATGCGCTCGAGTTCCTGCTCATCCCGTGCTGCCAGAAAGAGTCTATCGCCCGCGCGGGCGAACTCATGCGCCATGTACCTTGCCAGCGGGGAGGTCGCCCCGACGATCAACACGCGCCTCATCGGCTCACCTCCACCATCCGCAGACGCCGCGCCAGATCGGACTGCCACACTCCTTGCGGGTCGACCTGCGCCTTCACCTCCCGCCACTCTTTCAGACGTGGGTAGGTCATCAGAAACGTCTCGGCGGACATTCGCGCATCCTTCGCCAGATACAATCGCCCGCCTGCCTCCACCACAATCCTGTCCAGTTCCTCCAGCACCTCAAACAAACCGTTCCGCACTGGGAAGTCCACCGCAAGCGTATATCCCGGCATCGGGAAGGAGAGCAATCCTCCGCTCGGCTCACCCATTCGCTTCAGCACCGACAGGAACGGATACGTCCGCCGTCGCTGAGCCGCCTCCAGAATGCGCGTTAGGTTCTCGATACCTTGCTCATAGGGCAACACGCATTGCCACTGCACGAAGCCGCGCTTCCCGTATGCGCGGTTCCACTGCAAAATGCTGTCCAGAGGGTAGAAGTAGGTGTCGTAGTCAGTCACCACGCCGGCACGGGTGAGATGGGTCGTGTAGTATGCAGCGTTAAACGTCCGCAGAGACACCGCATTCAGCAAGAACTCGGGCAGGTCCACGGGCATACCTTCCTGACGTCTGGGACGGATCGACAGCGGGTCGGCTCGGCGCGATGCTGGAACCTCCTCTGGTTTGGCGTGCCTGCCGAACATCAGCACCCCTCTGCCAAAGCCCTTTCCACTGGCGACGCAGTCCAGCCATGCCACCGAGTAAAGATAGTGTGCGTCCCGCTCGTGAAAGGTCTGCAGGGTTTCCTCCAGATCGCGCGTGCGCACATAGTCCACCACGATGTACGCGGAATCGACGCGACGCAGTTGCAGTTCCACCTCCAGCACGATACCGGTCAACCCCATCCCGCCGACGGTGGCGTAAAACAGCTCCGGCCGTTCCTCGCGCGAGCAGCGCACTACCTCGCCCGAAGGCAACAGCAGGTTCAGCGATCGCACGAAGCTGGCGAAGGACCCCTCGTGGTGGTGGTTTTTCCCATGCACATCGCACGCCACACAGGCGCCCACCGTGCAGAACTTCGTGCCCGGCGTCACCGACAGGAACCAGCCGCGCGGCAGAAAGGTGTGGATGAGGTCCGCCAGCGACACGCCCCCCTCACACCGAAGCACGCCGGTTTCGCCGTCAAAGGCGAGCATCCGGTCTAATCGCTCCATGAGCACGAGCGCACCGTCGCTGTTCAGCGCCGCGTCGCCATACGCCCTGCCCAGCCCACGCGGAAGAAAGCCG
>CAKZNX010000249.1 GCA_937132045.1 uncultured bacterium | reverse complement strand
ACAGCGCTGACGGCGCGGATGCCGTTGACCGTCACTCGCCAGCCTGGGTACGCGGTATCCAGCAGCACGACTTCGCCGGGTCTGGCGGAGTGGACTTGCACCTCCTGCGGCGAGATGTCGCGCACGCTCAGCGCCTCACCGGCGGGCAGTAACCATGCGCGAGCGGACTGATGGGGGAGGGCGACGACCCGCCAATCATCTACGCTTTCGCCAAACGCGATAGCAGAGACTCCCGCGCGGTGCAGCCTCTCCAGCAACGCTGGGTTGAACGGAGATTCGTGCCACGCCTGCGACAGGTCGGCTAAGTGACGCACACCGCGCTTCACTGTTACCGGCTCGTAGCCAGACGCCTCTCTGATGTCCCATAGCATCCCGATGTTCGATCCCAGCATCTCCTGCCACCGGCGAAGATGATCGGGGCTGTTCGGACCGTAGTCCACGTAGTTCACGTACCGCCGCCACATGGGTTGCTGGTTGGGCACGAACAGTCTGCCTCCGCTGTCGGCGACCACACGCGCGGACAGGGGCATCTGCGTAAAGGCACGCAGGTCGCACGCCGGGTTCGCCCGCGTGGCAAAGGGCATCATCTCTACGAGCAGAAGCGCCATTGCCACCCACGAACGCCTTGCGGGCAGCGTGCGCAGCGCTACAACCACCAACAGAGCCATCAACACAGTACGTCCCAAGCCCAGCATGGCAGTATCATGCGCGGACAGCACGAGCTGCGACGTCAGCGTTTCGGGACGGCGAATGCGGATCGGGTCGAGGTTGGCTGTCCACTGAGTGATGTTCTCGCCCTGCCAGAGCCACAACGCCCACAGCAGCAGAACACCGGCAGGCAGGGACAGCCACCTGTGAGAATATCGCAGTGCCTGCCAGCCCATTGCGGCAGCAACGCATAGCCCGAAATCGGTGATGATCAGCCACCGCGCTGGGTCGTGAAATACCTTGATGCCGGGAAGGGCATAGTATGCCACGAAATACAGCCCGCCCTTCGGACCGAGTGCGAGCCACAGACACAACGCTGCCGTCACCAGCCAGAAACGGGCTTGCCGGCTCACTCGCCAGGCGGCAATAGCCGCCAACAGCGGAACCATTCCCACCGCACAGGCTACCTCCCAGTAGTTGCCTCGCCCCATCCAGTTGCCCAGCCACGGCGTTCCGTAAAGGTCCGGCACCAGAAGGAGAAGTAACTGCTCGGGGTGCAGAGGAAAGCGGTTCACTGCCCATACCGACAGCTGTGCCCTGGGGGTCTCATTCAACAGCTGAAGCATGGGAAGCCAGTGCACTGCCGTTATCAGCACCGCGCCCGCGTATCCCGTGGCTGCGGTCAGGAGTATGCGCCTGTCTCCGCCGTGCTGCATGTATCTCCACAGGAACCACACCACCGACAGCAGTGTGGTCATATATGCCATCTGCGCGTGCCCTGCCAGCCATACCATGGCGAGAGTCAACGCCAGCAGCACACCGGCGCCCGCACGCCTGGTCTGTGTCACGCGCTCGGTCGCCCACAACAGCCACCCGAGCAGGGCAATCGTCTGGAACATGCCGGGAAACTGCGCTCGCGGGACAAAAGCGCCGCTCAGCATCCACGCGGTGCCCCCGAACAGTGCGGGCGCAGCCCCCACTTGCAGGCTTCGCAAGTAGAGCCACATCCCGAATCCCGCCAGCCACAGATGCAGAACCATACTCCACGAGAGATACCGGGCAGGGTGCAGCAGCGGGAGCAACACGGTGGATGGGTAGAATAACCATTGCTGCGGGTTGCCCAGGTACGGCTGCCCGAAAAGCGTGTGTGGGTTCCACAGTGGCAGGACACCGTCTGAGAGCCATCGCTGGGCGAAGGCGGTCATCGGGAGGAAGTAGAGAAGGATGTCGCCCCAGTAGAGCACCTGCTGTGCGAGGACGAGTTTCCAGAAGACACACGCCGCTACGAGGGCATACCATCCCAGCGCAGCGGCGTGTTCCCTGCGGTGAGACACCGCTTGTCTCCGCTCATTACTTCGGACTGGCTATAGCAACGAGCAAGCTGACCACGAAGAAGCCAACGGCGACGTATCGGGTGACCATCGCCAGCTGCTCGTCGCGTCCCAGCTTGCCGCGAAATTGCGAGCTGACCTGTCCGCCCACTGTGCCCGACAGACCTTCATGGCGTGTGGTCTGCATCGCCACGATGAAGATCAGCGCCACAGCGAGCAACACCTGCAGAATGACGAGTACCGTGTACATCTACACTCTCCTCCGGGTATTCCGATGCGCTGTGACGGTGCGAGCCGACGCCAGAACACGCCGAGCTCTTGACCGGTTACGCACATTCTGTGATGATGGCTCCGAAGTGGCTTCGTCTGCCACCGTCTCGAATGGCTCTTCCGGGCTCGGTGCGACGTTAATATCGTCCGCTGGCACATCGGTCTGCGCTATCGTCTGGTCGAGGTAGCTGCTGGTGTCGGAGTAGGTGTTGCTGTAGTTCGAGTAGTCGGAATAGTTTCTTCGGCTTGGTGTGGTGTAATCGTTTGTATCCAGCGATAAGGTGTTGACGATATCGTTGGACGCACGCCGAAACTCACGGATGGCGTTGCCCAGCGACCGTCCGATCTCGGGCAGCTTCTTCGGTCCGAAGATAATCAGCCCGATGATCAGGATCATCATCACTTCGCCAAAGCCGAGACTACCGAACATTGCACCTTCCTCCGCGTCACCTGACCAGCGCATCTTCAACCTTCATTTTACCACAGTTTACCAAAATGGGGTTATCCGCCTGTCTCCACAACGGGCGGATTGACGAAGTCCTGCCACCGCTGAGCAATGCGACCCGTCAAGGCATCACCCCGGTGCACGCATACGCGGAAGCGCCAGTGCAGGCTCTCGCCGTGCGACAGGATGTGTTCACCGTGCTCTAAGCCGCCGGTGAATGCCGCCAGCCCGAATGGGTTAACCGTCATCAGCCCATAGTCCCGAACGTGCCACCATGCCGGATGACGGAAACTACCGGGATGCTGCAGGATGGCGATGCCGATGTGGTTGCCTTCCACGTGTCCGCTGTAGTCGCACCAGTGGGCGCGCTTGCCCCACGTCTGTGCCTCGTTCACGCCGCCCTCGGAGTTTTCGATGAGACCGCCGCGCGGTACGTCTATCGAAGACGCCACCCTAACAGACAGAATACCGCCCTCCTTGGTGTCGCCGAAGCGCACGGCGCCCTCCGCAGCTGTCAGGGTTACTTCCACGTCGACGAGATGTTCCTCATCCGGCAGGGGAAAGACGCGCACCCTCAGCAACTGCTCCAGCAGTCTTGTTCCCCGAGCGTCTGTCCAGTCGCTAACCGTCGTGAAGCCACCGCAGACAAAGCCGCTGAAGGTGTCCAAGGTCTGCCTGTGAAGGGTGTATCCGTGCCCGGGTTCCTCGCTCCAGTTGTCCACACCGTTCACATCCCCGAACGCCACCCACATGGAGCGATGGTGCGGATGGTCGGTGGTCTCGCCGGGCACGTCGTGGCGCATGGGGAAGTGTCGGGTGACGCTCATACCGCCCGGTGCTCGCAATGGGTAGAAGCAGGGACGTGCCGGGTTTCCCGATTTGATATAGGCGGTGAACAGCCTGCCGTCAGTGTAGATGGCAATCCTGTCTTCGCTTTCCTCGACACTAACGCGAACCGGGTGCTCGCCGTGGCTGCGCTGAAGAGTTGCCTGCAGCGTCTGATGCGCCGAAAGGTCTGGAAGGAGACACCACAAACCGCCTTCTGCATATTGAGCCGGCAGTTGCAGTGTGTCCGTGATCAGCCAGTATGCACTCTCGTTATCGCCCATTGCCGGTAGGAACAAAGGGCATCCGTTGCGCCCGTGGTCGCCGGACCTGATGACGACGCTGGTGTGTTGCATGAATCTCACTCCTATCGTGAATTGCCTCTTTCGCTTTCGTGTTCGGAACGACGTCGTCCTGCTACGACAGGTTTTGCAGAATCGACGGCAGTTCCCGCAGGGAATGAACCTGCGCGATGGGCGAAGCCTCGCTGTGGTTCTCACACGGGTCGTTTTCTGTGCGCCATTCTCGGGTGTAGATGCTGCGCATACCGGCTCGCGCCGCTCCGAGCACATCCGCACACCAGTCGTCGCCGATGTATAGGGCGTCCTGGGGAGATAGCCCTAACCGGTATAGGGTAAGACGAAACAGGTCAGGATGTGGTTTCACAATGCCTGCCTCTGCCGACACCGCGATACAGCAGAAATATCGTGCCAGCCCACTGCGGTTCAGCACGCGGTGCACGCAGGGAGCATACGGATAGTTGGACAGCACCGCCAGCCGATAGCTTTCGGATAGCGACCTCAACAGGATCTTCAGATACGGGGCAGGAGCGACAACGCGCTCGAAGGCGAGAGTGTATTGTCCCATCATCTTGTAGACGGTGCTGGGGTTGGGCGAGTGCCCCGTGAGGTGCTGCCAGAGCGTTGCCATGCGCTCGTAGAAATCATTCTCGCGAAGGTTCGGAAGATTGCGGGCGTACTGCTCATCGCGGATGCGCACGTATTGCTGGATGAAAGCCTCCAGCGGCACATGGGGGATTGCCGGGTGCACGCAGTCATAGACTCCCTGAAGGATGCGGAAGAACTCCGGCTCGCGCAAAGGAACCAGCGTGTTCACGAAATCGAAGATGATCGCCCGAACGCCGGAGACTGGCTGAAGCAACGACGTTTCCTCACTCTGTGGGGATCAGCTCTTGCAGATGGCTCGTTGTGCGCTGGATACCGCCAACATCTTCCACCTGTCGATACAGCTGCCTGGCAAAGTTGAAGGCGTTGATCGCGCGCGCGACCTGTTCGCTCTGCCTTGCCAGCACCCCGATACTCTCCAGACATGCCGCTGCCTTTGCCAACGCTGCACGCCGCGCGAAGGTGCTGTATGCTCGGGCAAGGTGACGCTGCGCTTCGCGATATTCGCCTGTGCGCACCTCCGCAAAACCGATTTCCAGGTCCGCCTCTGCCAGCATCACATCGACGTCCCACCCTTTGCGCAACAGATTCTTTGCCCATCGAGCGTAGTCGAGAGCAGACGCATACTCTCCGCGCTGGTTCAGACACCGAGCCATCTCGATGTAGCACTGGGCGCGTTCAAGGTGCGAATCAGGGTCTCTTTCCAGCTGCTTGAGGGCAGAACGGAGAAACTCCATCGCGGCGAAATAGTCCGCGCGTGCTATCCGCTCGCGAGCCATTCGCAATCTGGCTCGTGCTTTGCGCTGTATCTGTTGCTGTGTCGCCTTCATCTGTCGACTGTGGGCTAATCCACTCCAGTCATATTATACCGCGAAATCCCCTCCGGCGCAGGAAGGTGGTTTTGGGCGCGCGAATCTGCAGGCAACAGACCAATGCGGGAGGTGGGTAACGGTGCGGTTTCGGGTGGCTGTGGTGATGATGTGTTTGATGGGCACGGTAACGGGGTGTCTGGCGCGTTCTCAGGAGCCTGGCTCCGGTGAATGGCTTGCGTCATTCGTTGTGATGCCCGATGGACTGGAAGAGCACGGCATTCGCGTGCTGGATGGCGCCGATGGCTACGTGGACTACGCAAACCGGGGCGGTTCGCGCTGCCTGAAGACGAAAGAGGGAACGCAACCACCTTCCCTGTTTCTATACTTCGACCTAACTGCTGATACACGCCGGCTACTCGCACCGGTTTATGTGGTGGTGGAATACTACGATGATGCTCTCGGTGGTGTGCTTGTGCTGGAGTATGACAGCGCAGCAGGTGACGACCTTCAGGCAAAGTATCGGAGAGCGGAAGACCACGCTGGGGGGCGGCTGCTGGGAAGCCGCAGATGGAAGACGGCAATCTTCGAACTGCGTCAGCCGGCGTTCAGTGGGAGGCAGAACCTGGGTGCGGATTTCCGGCTGAGCACCTACTACACGGGCATCTTCGTGCGGTCAGTGCGAGTGACCTCGGTGCGTCCAAAGGGATGGGAGGGTATCGTCCGTGCTGAAGAGGAGGAGTTGCGAAAGTTGAAAGTGGCGCCGCTGGTGCGAATTGGGCGCGGCGGGCAGCTGATTGTGGGCGGTTTCGACCCAGCGCGTCAGGAAGACGTGGACCCCATGGTGCGTGCGCTGGAGGCGGCGCTTCCTGCACTGAAGCAGATAGGAGTGACCAGCCATGAGGGCTATGTTCGCTGGAACCTGTGCGAACCAGAGCCCGGTCGCTACGATTGGAGCGTGTACGATCGCTATGTGGAGGTGTACCGCAAATACGGCATCAAGTGGGTTCCATTCCTCATCGTCGGCTCTGCATACAGTCTGCCGCGCTGGTATTACAAGAACAGGCAAGCCGGATATCAGGGTTACGTCTGTCTGGAGCATGGCGAAGAGTCGGATGTGCAGTCGCTGTGGAATCCGGCGCTTCGGGAACACGTCTCGCGCTTCATCCGCGCCTTCTGCGAGCACTACAGGGACGCAGGGGTGATTGAGGCGATATTGCTCGGCATCACCGGTAACTACGGCGAAGCGATCTACATCGCCAGCGGCAATGACTGGACGGCTGATATCTATGGTCCATACCATACCCATGCAGGGTACTGGGCAGGTGACCGGTACGCGATACGCAGCTTTCAGGACTGGTTGAGGAAAAAGTACCAGACGACCGATGCCCTCTCGCGGGCGTGGGGAAGGGTGGTTACGCAGTTTGAGGATGTCCGTCCCTTCGTCAGGAAGGACGCACCGAACAACCGCGCCTGGCTGGACTTTGTGGACTGGTATATCAGTTCGATGAATGAATGGGCGCGGTTCTGGATGCAGGAAACGCGCAGGCACTTTCCGAGGGGTGACATTTACCTCTGCACTGGCGGTCACGCACCGCCAGAACACGGCGCTAACTTTGGCGAGCAGTGCAAAATCGCGGCGGAGGTCAAAGGGGGCGTGCGCATCACGAACGAGGCGAGCGACTACCCTCTGAACTTCTCTTTGACGCGCTGGGTAGCGTCCGCGGGCAGACAGTATGGCGCATACTACAGCTTCGAGCCTGCCGGTGCTGTCGACCCCAACGGTGTCATAGTGCGCATCTACAACGCAACCGCTTCGGGGGCGAGGGGACTTCACTACTACCACCCCAACCTGTTCGGGTCCGAGGCGGCGCGGCAGAATTTCATCCGGTGGGGAAGTGAGTTCAAACAGCGACGCCCCATAGTGGAGATTGCTGTTTACTATCCGCAAACGCACATCAAGTTGAACGGAAACGATTTTCTCCGTTACGTTCAGCCTCTGCGCGACCACTTCGATTTCGACTACATGAGTGACGAGCAGATTATGGATGGTGGTCTGAAGCGCGTGAAGGTGCTCATTCTGCTGCACGGCGACGTTTCCGAGGGTAGGGTGTGGAGCGCCATATCGGAATGGGTACGGTCGGGCGGCTGGTTGATTTATCCCACCGGTATGGGGACACTGCGCGATGTGGACGGTGACGAGAGTTATCACGACGCGCTGTTCGGTCCGCAGGCACTGCAGGGTAAGGGGCGTGTGCTGGTGTATCAGGGCGCAGGCAACAGCGTGCACTACCGGGAGTTTATCAGCAGGAGCCTGGCAGTCGCCCCCGTGCTTTCGGCTGGCACGAGGGCGATGGTGTCTGCGGACGGCAAAGAAGACGGCATCTTCATCACGCTGTGCGCTCCCGATGAGCTTCTATGGCTGAACAGCACCTCGACGGAGGTGGTACGGGACGCAAAGCCCATCCCCGCGCACTCGATCGTCTCCGAGCGCATCGGCAGGCGTTAGGCGTCACCCAGAGGCAACGTTGCTCGCACCGTTCCGGCGCGATCGTGACGCGCGATGACGGTTACCTGAGACCCTCTGGGGGCGCGCACAGCCCATTCCACTTTCAGGCGGTCGTCGGTGGGGTCTGCCACCCAGCCGGTGGGCGCGGAAGACTTATACGCGCGTCCTTCCAGTTGCCCCAGTTCTTCGCGCGGTTTGCCCGTCTGGAGCGTGGCGCCTTCGGACAGTTCGATCTCGCACACCACCCCTCGTGCCACCTTGTTTTCGAGGGCGGTCTTCGTCACGTAGGTCGGAAGCCATCCCGTATTATGTACCACCAGTCGCACGCGGTAGGCATCTTCCCCAAGCGCCGTGGCGCTGGCTTCGTATATCTCCAGTCGCGGCGAGATCAACCCTTGCCATATCACCCAGTCGGCAAGCGGAGCAATCTCCTTCTCGAGAAAGGGCGGCGGCGGGTTTCGGAAGGCATACAGGGCGTCCCAGCCACCCAGCTCCACCTCACCAAGCTGCGGATGCTGGAACCGATACCAGTCCACGTAGCCCCTGCCTCCCAGTACCTCATCACTCCACTTCAGCATCTTCAGGTCGTGCTCGAACGGGTGCTCTCGATACCAGTCGATATATTTGTATTCGGTAATCCCTGCCTGTTTCTGCGGGCTCCATATCTCCACTGTCCACGCGAACACGCCCAGATGCTCATACATCCAGTCGTCAAACACACCGGTGATGACTTCGTTCGGGTGATAGCGAAAGTCATGGTACACCGAAATGTTGGGATAGCCGGTGAGTTCCGTACCCTTCGCACCGATTTTCTGGTATGTCCAGAGGTCTTCCGCAGGGAACTTCTCATCGGGTTTGTCGCTGAAGGGGCGCAGGAGCACGCCGCCGTAGGTGTGGAAGGTCACCGCTCCAGTAATATTCGGGTGAGAGGCGATAAACTGCGCGATGGCGCGCACCTCTGGCTCTGAGGTGGGGAAGGGTCCGGCTCCACGCTGTTCCTTCTCCTGTCGCCAGTTCGCGGGGAAATTGCGGTTCAGGTCAAGCCCCTCTTTCCTGCGCTGAAGTGGGATGAGCACACCGTCATAGTTATCAATCAGCCCTTCCGGTAGAAGGCGGTAGTATTGACCACCCGTCTCCGTCGGGTCGCGACGCACCATCAGGCGCGGTTCCTCTGGGGAGACCTTCCAGGCGCCGTTGGGGTCAGGAATGCGCATGGTGAGCATCCTGCCGTCGCCGTCAACATCCTCCTGCCGCAAGCCCTCGACGGGATCCTCGTTGACCGGGTACGGGCGGGTGCTCGACCGGATCAGTTTGGGCTTATCGGCAAGCGCCCACTCCGCACCGTCCGGATTGACACGCGGGCACAGATAGAGAGCACGAGAGTCGAGGAGGCGGGTCACTTCAACGTCGTGCCCGTATTGCGTGCAGAGTTTGTTCAGCAGATAGAGTACGGCGCTGGACGCCGAGACCTCGGTGGCATGGATATTGCCGTCTGCCCAGAAAGCGGGCTTTTCCGTGTCGGCTCCGGTGTCGAAGCGGGTGACGGTGACCACCCAGATATCGCGTCCTTCGTAACTCTTGCCCGCGCTCTCGACGCGCACCAGCTGCGGATATTCCTCTGCAAAGGCGTGAACGATACGGGTGAGGTCTTCGTAGCGATAGTACCGGTCAAAAGCAATCTGCGGCATTCTCTCCTCCATCCTATCGGGCAGGTATGTGGGTCACTGAGGCATTCTGTAAGCGTCGCTCCAGTTCCTGCGCGATCAGCGCCCGAACTCGCCCGAAGGGAAACCCATCGCCCGGGCAGTAGGTCTGACCGACATCGCGGTGCCGCCGCACATTTCGCAGAGGCATATCGTATTCATGCATCAGCCTGGTGCACAATTTGACCAGAGATTCAATCTGTGCCTGCGTCGGCTGTCTCGGACTGCGGCGCCCGTTCCATCTGCCATGACTATCGAAGTCACCAACGAGGCAGATACCGAGAAAACGCTGATTGTAGAACGAGCTGCCTGAGTGAGCGCCGGGACAGTTCTCGGGACGTCCCGGCTGGATGCGCCCGTCGGGCAGGATGACGTAGTGATAACCAATATGATAAACTTTTCCATCACATACTATACTGAAGCCTCGCTGGCGATGCATATCATCGATCTTTTTTGCGTCCACCATGCGCCCTTTGAGCCGGAAGGGCGTCGCAGAGTGGTGTATCAGGATGCCCAGAGGCTTTGGAGGAGCAGGAGGAAATAGGCGCTCAGTGGGTGTCGGCAACGGATAACCAGCGCGGTGCAGATACCACGCGACGCCGAAGCCGGTAAGCGAAAAAAGGAAGATAATCGCAGCCGCTCTAACCAGATGCATCAACCACGCTCTCCACCCCTGTCAGTGGGTTTAGATTCTATCCCGCTCGCAGGGGCGATGTCAAGCGACGCGGAGCGTGTTCGAGAAACGGCGCAGGGAAAGGGTGCTGAGGGGCGAATCGGTAGCCAGCGTGCGAGAGCTCAGGAGGACGTGCTGATGAAGTCGGTCGATTTGAACGGGGAATGGATGCTCAACTACCGCGAGCAGCAGCATCGTCTGGTTTCGCCGAACGAAGTGGACTGGGACGCCATGTCAGACGTTACTGCAAGGGTTCCCGGCAACGTCGAGCTGGACCTTATCCGCGCTGGCTTGCTGCCAGACCCGGCTGTCGGCAACAATGTCTATCGCCTCCGTGAGATGGAGAGCATGGAATGGTGGTACCGCCGCCGGTTTTCTGCACCGGCACCACCTGCCGGCTATACCGCCGCACTGGTGTTCGAGGGGCTGGACTGTCTGGCACACGTTTGGCTGAACGGTGTGCTGCTGGGCGAGGGGAAGAACGCCATGGTGCCTCAGCGTTTCGATGCCACTACTGCCCTGCGACCCGGCGAGAACGAACTGGTGGTGCGCATTCGGTCTGCCGTGCTGGAGGGACGCGAGCACGTTCCCAGCCCCCTCGAGAGCGCGATGCCCTGCGGGTTTGAGTCGCTCACCGTGCGCAAGCCTCCTCACTGCTACGGGTGGGACATCATGCCGAGGGTAGTCAGCGCAGGCATCTGGCGTGACGTGCACATTGACTTCCTGCCTCCGACACGATGGCGATCGGTGTACTGGGCAACCACAGCAGTAGACCCTCCACG
>CAKZNX010000248.1 GCA_937132045.1 uncultured bacterium | reverse complement strand
TGGCTGACGGTATGCGCCGGGGATTGCTTCGTCGCTGCGCTCCTCGCGATGACACGAAACCGCATGACGCGTTTTGACCTCACAGGGTTGCACGTGGTATACTAATGTGCGCACCTCTGTGCGCTCTTTTTGTGAGGAAAGTATGGCGTCAGGTCGTTCCAATGGAAAAAGCCCTTCGGTGGCGATAGTGAACCTCGGCTGTGCCAAGAACGTGGTGGATGCCGAGGAGATGCTGGGTGTGCTGGCGGAGCACGGTTATTCGCTTACCGCCGACACCTCCCGCGCCGACGTGCTCATCATCAACACCTGTGGTTTCATCGCCAGCGCGAAGGACGAGTCGCTCACCGCTATTCGCGATGCGCTGCGCTGGAAACGGCGACGGGGAACGAAGGTCATCGTGGCTGGCTGCCTGTCCCAGCGATACGGCAAGAGCTTGCTGGAGCAGGTGCCCGACGTGGACGCCCTGATCGGCGTGGGGCAGATGGCGCGCATCCATGAGGTGGTGGAACGTACCCTGATGGCGGACAGCCCCGTAATCGAGGAGACGCCTCCCCAGCATCGCTGGGCACGGACGGGCACGCGCGTGCTCTCGACCGCCCCCTGGAGCGCCTACCTGAAGATTTCGGAAGGTTGCGACCACAAGTGCACCTTCTGCGCCATACCGGCGTTTCGCGGAGGGCATGTCAGCAAACCGCTGGAACGCATTCTGGAGGAGGCGCAGGACCTTGCCCGGCGTGGGGTGCAGGAGGTCAACCTCATCGCGCAGGACAGCACGCAGTATGGTCTCGACCTCTACGGCAGACAGATGCTGCCGCAGCTTCTGCGTGAACTCTCGGCGATGCAGACGTTTCGGTGGATTCGCGTGCTGTACTGCTATCCGTCCCGAGTGAGTGATGAAGTGATCGACGTGCTGGCGAACACGCCCCGCGTACTGCCCTACGTGGACATGCCCCTACAACATGCGGACGATGACATCCTGCGTGCGATGATGCGTCCGGTGGGCAGAGACCGCTACGTGCAGCTAATCCGCCGTCTGCGCGAGGCGCACCCCGACATGACGGTGCGCAGCACCTTCATTGTGGGCTTTCCGGGCGAGACGGAGCAACACTTCGCGAACCTGCTGGCGTTTCTGGAGGAGGTGCAGCTGGACCGGGCGGGCGCGTTTGTGTTCTCTCCCGAAGACGGCACCCCAGCCGAAAATCTGCCCAACCGCGTGCCTGAGCGCGTCGCGCAGAGCCGATACGACCGCTTGATGCGCCTGCAACAGCGCATCTCGCTGATGCGCAACCGGATGTGGATTGGGCGCGAGATGGAGGTGCTGGTGGAGTCCGCTCATCCTGCTCAGCGCAATCTGTGGATTGCGCGCTCGTTCCGTGATGCGCCTGAGGTGGACGGAACGGTGCTGGTGCGTGCCAGAGAGGCGCAACCGGGCACGTTCCTCACCGTCAGCATCACCGATGCTACCGCTTACGACCTGTTAGCCGAACGCACTATTAGCCTGCCGGTTCGTGCCGGTCAGAAGGAGGAGGTTCCGCTGTGAGCAACCCTGCTACTGCCCCGGGCGTGGAGGCGGTCGCTCAGGCTTTTCTGAGAGCAACCGTTGCCAACGCGCTTCTGGGTTTTAAAGAGCCTGCGAAGATGTCGGAGTTGCAGGACGCCTGCAACCTGCCCTCGCTGGATATGGATATCCTGCGCTACGTACTGGGTTCCAATTCAGGTCTTTTCACCTCCACCGAGCGGCGCTGGACGTTATCCGTGCGCTTCGAGGGTCCGACTCATCCGGTGCACTCACTGGTGCAGAACATCCTGCACAATGCCGGGCGCCCTGTTGCACTGGAACCACTCGCCTACCTGCTGGCAGACGTGTACCGCCGCACTCCACAGGCGATGGCGGTCGTCATCTACCGCCTGTCCGGCGAGTACTTCTTCCTGCTACCCGATATGCGTATCGGTCTGCGCCAGTGGCTTCTGCGCACCGACTACGACGATGCGGACGATATGGCGTTCTATAACTATGTGAGTCTCCCCGAGGCGGAACAGTTGCTGAGGGACAACCCCGAATTCGACGGCTCTGCAGAGTCCGTCCAGCAGTTGCTGAGTCGAGCGGGGCGTCCGCTGTCGGCGCGTCTGGTGGCATTCATGCAATGGATGCGTGACCGTGAGGGGTTCCATCCGTTGCCGGCGTATGCGTCCCTGCTCGAGGCGCCGGGGCTGGAGGCTCTCCCGCTGAAGGAGACAGAGGTGCCGGAGCCGGTGACGCACTGGGCGCTGGCGGAGTGGGTACCGCAATGGATCGAGACCGTCCGCCCGCAGGCAAAGCAGATGGCGGCTACGCTGGCGGAACTGATGGCAGAACCGCTGGTGCTGTCGGTCGAGGATGTGGAGAACATGGTTCAGCGCGTGTTGCAGTCGCCACGGGTGGTTACCGCCGAGGATCTGGCTCGCAGCTTCTTCGACCTCACCCCCAGCGACCCCACCTACGCCAACGACCTGGAAACCATTGCGCGGTCGCTGCGGCAGGATGAGCGGTTGACGTGGCTGGGTGGGACGCGCTTCGTGAACGCGCAGCGTCTTCCCCCGTATCTGTTCGCTGCGCCCGAGAGCCTCCGGTTCCCCGAGGTGCAGTTTTACACCGAGGAAGGCGAACCGCTGGAAATTGACATGGAGGATGAGGGATTGTCGGGCACCCTTCGCTCGGACATCCGCGACCCGGTGGCGCAGGACGTGGGCGACGAGGAGGAGGAGCCGCTGAGCATCTTTCCCATCCCCGAGAGTGTGCAGTGTGTGGTGAAAGCCCGGCATAAGGAGATCGGCACCTTCCCGCTGTGTCAGATACCTCAGGGCTTCTTCCAGCCGCAGCCGGAGTTTCAGCAGTTGACTCTCATCGACGAGCAGACCGGCGAGCGCTACACGGAGGTGTACGTGAACCAGTCGAAGCGGCTCATCTTCGGTCTGCTGGACTGGTACATGACCCGCGAGGCGGTGTCCGGTCTGGTGTTCACTCTCACCCGCACGGATGACCCGTTTGTGTTCAAAGTGCGCTGGGAGGATACGCTGGATCAGCGCGTGCACCTCAGCCGCACCCGCTACGAGGAGCTGCTGGACATGAGTGCCCGTATGGCTCAGACCTTCTCCACCTTCGACATCGTGTGTGAGATACTGAGCACGCATCGCGGCGGAATGGAGTTCCTCAGCATCCTCAGCGAGGCGAACGTCATTCGGCGGACGAAACGCCGCAGAGTGGCTTCGGTGCTGAGCGCGTTTCAGGCGTTCTATGTGCGCGGCGGCGTGTGGCATCTGGACGAGAGAAAGCGCGACGCCGGTATCGACCGCGCCAAGCGCAAGCACATCAAAAAGTAGACGCCAGTTCTGGCGGACAGTGCAGCTCAAGATGGAGGGCGAGGCTCCTGCCAAGCCCTCCCCC
>CAKZNX010000247.1 GCA_937132045.1 uncultured bacterium | reverse complement strand
GGGGATTGCTTCGTCGCTACGCTCCGCGCAAGGACACGGGGGCGTAGGGGATTGCTTCGTCGCTACGCTCCTCGCAATGACACGGAGTGCAAGGCACCGTCTACTCCCTTCGGGGGGCGGGGCGCTCGTCGAAGTAGTGCGGGTTGTCGCACTCCAGCACATGATGCCGGAAGTCGCTCAGCATCCGCTCCGCCTCCGAGCGCAGGCGAAACGTCCCCTTCACCTCGCCCTGCCACACGTCCTCCTGCACCCACTCGGGTACCGGCATGTACACGACCGGCTCCGGCGTCTCCACCTCCACACTCAGGATGAGCGGTGCGCCCGGGCTGTCGTGCAGAAAAACGAACTCCAGCACCACGCTGTGCGGTGTGTAGTGTGCTCCCCCCATCTGCACCTGTCGCAACTGGATGGCTTCCTCGAAGGTTTTGCGGTCGAAATGCCCGATAGGCGGGGGCGTCTTGTGCTGTAGCGCCTCGAAGACCTGCTTGCGGGTGGTGTTGGTGAACTCACGCAGGGTCATTGCTCTCACCTCCTGCCCTCGTTCAGCCACTCCTGCACCTCCTCTAGGCTCTGCTGATAGTTGGAGACCTCCTGCTGCAGTCCCTGCAACGCCTCCAGCAGTCCCTCGGGTGGTTGTGGAGTGACCATCGGTTGCGAATGCAGTATCACCACCCTATCGTGCAGCACATCCAGCGCCACCAGCCACTGCTGAACCTGCGCCTCGATCTTTCGCGCCTGCAACAACGCCTGATTGCGGTGACGGCGCGCCTCATCCAGCTGTTTCAGCGTGAGCCGATACGTGATTGCCAGCTCGATCTCACCGCGATGCTCGTGCCACCAAGCCAGCCCACCGAACCACAGCCGCTGAAGCCATCGGTCGGGCGGCACGTGTATCAGTATCCTGTCCTGCTGGAGCAGGTGTTGATAGATACCCTTCTGCAGGCGTTCGAGGGAATCGGGCAGCTCGCGCAGGCACTCTCTGCCATGTTCCGGCAGGGAACGATACGCGCGAAGGATTTTCGCGACACGCTCGCGCGCCTGAGCCCACAGCGCCTTTGTGCGGGCGTGATGCAATCGTCGCCCACGCCACGCGCGCCACCTCTCCAGCCAGGCTTGCAGAAACATATTCCCCACCTCTACAGCGACGGCTTGCGCTGATGCCAGTCGGTCGCCTGTTCGTACGTGTACGCGACGCGCAGGATGGTCTCTTCGTCCCACGGCTTGCCGATAATCTGCAGACCGATAGGCAATCCGTCCGAGAACCCACACGGCATCGCCAGTGCGGGCAGACCCGCGATGTTGACCGGGATGGTGCACACGTCTGCCAGCTTCATCGCCAGGGGGTCGTCCGCTTTCTCGCCGATCTGGAACGCGACGGTCGGCGATGTGGGTGTGATGAGCACATCATAGCGTTCGAAGGCGCGGTCGAAGTCCTGGCGAATGAGCGTGCGCACCTGCTGAGCCTTCAGGTAGTATGCGTCGTAATAGCCTGCCGACAGCGCGTATGTGCCGATCATGATGCGCTGTTTGACCTCTGCACCGAAGCCCTCACCGCGCGTCTTTTCCACCATATCGATGTGCCCCGCCAGCTCCTGCGTGCGCCAGCCGTACTTCACGCCGTCGTATCGCGCCAAGTTGGAGCTTGCCTCGGCAGGAGCCAGGATGTAGTAGCACGCCAGCCCGTACTCGATGTAGGGCAGGGAGGTCTCCTCTGCCACCGCACCCAGGCTCTCCAGCTCACGCACGGCACGGTACACCGTGTCCGCGACTTCCGGTGCTACCCCCTGCGCGAAAAACTCCTTCGGCACGCCCACGCGCAACCCTCTCACCTCAGGAACCAGCGCCGAGGTGAAATCGGGCACGGGCAGGTGCACGCTGGTGGAGTCACGACTGTCCTTGCCGCAGATAGCGTTCATCAGAATGGCGCAGTCGGTAACGTCTTTGGTGACGGGTCCAATCTGATCCAGCGAGGAGGCATACGCCACCAGTCCGTAGCGGCTCACGCGCCCGTAGGTCGGCTTCATGCCCACCACCCCGCACAGCGCCGCGGGCTGACGGATAGACCCTCCAGTATCCGAACCCAGCGCCGTGATGCAAAGATCTGCTGCCACTGCCGCTGCTGAGCCCCCACTGCTGCCGCCGGGCACGCAGTCCAGATTCCACGGGTTTCGGGTGACGAAGAACGCGGAGTTCTCGGTGGATGACCCCATGGCGAATTCGTCCATGTTCGTTTTGCCGACGAACACCGCGCCTCGTTGGCGAAGCTGTTCCACCACGTGCGCATCGTACGGTGGCACGAAGTTTTGCAGGATTTTTGAGGCGCAGGTGGTCAGCACACCTCGAGTGCACAGATTGTCCTTCAGCGCGATGGGTATTCCGGTCAGCGTGTCGACCGCGCTGCCGGTTGCGCGCAGACGGTCTGCCTCCTCTGCCTGCTGGATTGCCAGTTCCGGCGTGAGGGTGATATAGGCGCGTACTTTCGGCTCCACCGCTTCGATGCGCTCCAGCACCGCCTGCGTGAGCTCGCGACTGCTCACCTCCCCCCTCTCCAGCAGGTCACGCGCCTCATGGATGGTCAATCGAAACAGCTCACTCATCTCTTCTCTGATTGGTCCAGCCTCTCCAGTCTTTGCGTGCGTTCACGAACCATTATATCGCCCTTCTGCCCTGCCGTCACCCTGCGAAAGCCTTCTGCACCTTGGCGATGGCGGTGGCGATGTCCGCCATGTCCTCTTCCGTGCCCAGAAGCATGTTCTGATAGAGCCACACCGCCTCTTCCGCACATGCCCGCTCGCACACCGGGCAGTGTAGCGACGAGTAGTCCTTCATCCGGCTGAGTTGACACAGGTCGTTCGAGATGGGACGGTTGAGGAAGACGCGTTCCTTGTACAGCGGCACATAGCCGGGGCTGCAGGGGATGCCCTCTGCACTCAACGCCTTCAGAAACTCCTCGCGCGGACGGCCACCGAAAGCCTCTTTGTTATATCGGAAGACATACAGGTGGTAGGCGTGGCGCGTGACGCGCGGGTCGGGGCGCGGCGGCCGGATGCCCGGTATCTTGCTGAGCATCTCGGACAGCTTCTGGGCGTTGCAGGTGCGTTGCTCGGTCTGTTCCGGCAGGCGCCTGAGCTGGCACAGCAGGATTGCCGCCTGAAACTCGGTCATGCGGAAGTTGGCTCCCAGCACGTGGTGCTCGTACCATCGCCCACCACGCACCCTGCCCACATTGTGCACCGACCACACCTGGTCTGCCCAGTGCGGGTTGTTGGTCAGCACCGCGCCGCCCTCGCCGCTATTCAGGTTCTTGCTCGCCTGAAAGCTGAAACAGCCCATATCACCGATCGCGCCCACTTTGGCGCCCTTCCATTCGGCGGCGTGAGCCTGCGCAGCATCTTCGATTACCAGCAGGTTATGCTTGTGAGCCACCTCCAGCACACCGTCCATATCTGCCGGACAACCCCCAATGTGCACAGGGATGATGGCGCGTGTGCGCGGGGTGATGGCTTCCTCGATTTTGGTGGGGTCGATATTGAGGCTTTCGTCCTCCACATCCACAAACACAGGCGTTGCCCCCACCGACAGAACTGCAGTCGCCGTCGCGATGAAGGTGTAGGGAGGCACAATCACCTCGTCGCCACAGCCGATGTGCGCTGCGCGAAGTGCCACCTCCAGCGCTGCCGTGCCGTTGGTCACACACACAGCGAACTGCGCGTCCTGAAAGCGCGCAAACGCCTCCTCGAACTCACGCACCTTTCCCCCTTCGACCGACCACCATTTGCCGCTGCGCACCACCTCCACAACCGCCTGCTCCTCGGCTTCGTCGAAGATGGGCCAGGGCATCCAGCCCTTTGTGCGCACCGGTGTTCCGCCTTCTATTGCCAGCACATCCGCCGCGCCGGTTGTCATGGCGAAAAGCCTCCTCTGCATGACGTCAGGAGAGGATTCGGTGTGCTGGTCGCGGTTTTCCTGCCGTTGTGGCGGCGCGGGCGCTGGCGGGGTAAAATGTAACATGTCTAAAGCTTACAGCCTCCAGCGAAGGAGTGATTTCAGTGAACACCGAGGCGCAGTACTGGATCGAACGCCTGGAACTGCAGCCGCACCCCGAAGGCGGTTACTATCGGGAGACCTATCGCTCGGAAGAGCGACTGCTTGGCTGTTGCCTGCACCAGCACGAGGGGCCCCGCAAGCTGGCTACCGCCATATACTTCCTGCTTCCAGGTGACCAGTTTTCGGCATTGCATCGCCTGCTCTCCGATGAGATGTGGCACTTCTACCGTGGCAGCCCGCTGACACTGCACATCATCGACCCGCAGGGCAACCTGACGCAGGTGAAACTAGGAACGACCCCCGACAACGGCGAATCCTTTCAGGCGGTGGTGAAGGCAGGCTGCTGGTTCGGTGCAACGGTGGACGACCCCGAAGGCTACACGCTGGTGGGGTGTACCGTCTCGCCCGGCTTCGAGTTCGAGGACTTTGAACTCGGCGACCGCCAGCAGCTGGTCGAACAGTATCCCCAGCATCGAGAGCTGATCGAGCGGTTGACGAGGTAACTTCGGCGAATGTCAGTGACGAATCTGGTCATCTTCGGGGCAACCGGTGACCTGACGCGGCGCTTTCTGGTGCCCGCGCTGTATCGCCTGCATCGGGCGGGTCTGCTGGAGCCGTCATTAAGGGTGACTATCTACGCGCGTCGCCCGATGGGACTGCAGGCGTATCTGGAAGGTCTGGAACGCGCCATGCGCGACACAGGCAGGTCGGTGGACGCCTGGCACGAGTTCGCCCAGCGGTTTGTGATGTATGTGCAGGGTGGACTGGACGCTGAGAGCGTGCGCCAGCTTCGTCAGTATATCGACGGCAATGCGGTGTTCTACCTCGCCCTTCCGCCCGGTCTGTTCGCGGAGGCTGCCGAGTACCTCGCCGCGGCGGGTCTACACCACGAACACAACGGATTCCGGCGGCTGGTGATCGAGAAGCCGTTCGGACAGGACCTGCAGACCGCCCGCCAGCTTCAGCAGAGGGTAAGCCGGCACTGGCACGAAGAGCAGGTATTCCGCATCGACCACTATCTGGGCAAAGAGACGGTGCAGAACATTCTCGTCTTTCGCTTCGCCAACCTCCTGCTGGAGGCTTTGTGGAACCGCAACTACGTGGACTTCGTGCAAATCACCGCCGCGGAGACCGCAGGGGTGGAAGACCGCTCCGGCTATTACGACCAGTCGGGCGCTTTGCGCGACATGGTGCAGAACCACCTGATGCAGCTGTTCACGCTCACCGCGATGGAACCGCCGCCTTGCCTCGACGCCGATGCTCTGCGCGGTGAGAAGGTGAAGGTTCTGCAGTGCGTGCGCCCCATCCCACAGAACGCCGTGGGCGCGTTCGCGGTGCGAGGACAGTATACGCGCGGAAGAGCTGGCGAGACGGAGATGCCCGGATATCTGGAAGAGCCCGGCGTTGCCCCGCGCTCCACCACCGAGACCTTCGCTGCGCTGAAGCTGTATGTGGACAACTGGCGGTGGCAGGGCGTGCCCTTCTATCTGCGCACGGGCAAGCGACTGGCGGCGGAGCGGAGCGAAATAGCCATCCAGTTCAAGTCGGCGCCGGTACACCTTTTCCGTCAGACGCCGCTGGACACGCTGGCTCCCAACTGTTTCGTGTTCGAGATGAAGCCCTCCGAGTCGATGTCGCTGGTCGCGCAGGCGAAAAGTGTGGGGCTGGAGATGCGCGCGCGAACGGTGGTGTTGCGGGCGTGTTACCGCGAGGCAGGCGAGGAGGGCTTCGAGGCATACGAAACGCTCCTGCTCAGCATCCTGCAGGGGGACCGTACCTACTTCCTGCGCTTCGATGAGGTGGAGCTGGCGTGGGAAGTGCTTGACCCCGTCCTTCGCGCCTGGCAAACCGGCAACCTGCCGATGGCGTACTATCCTGCGGGTAGCGAAGGACCCGTCGAGGCAGAACGTATTCTGGACTCCCCTTCACACCGATGGCGACCTTTGAGGATCGACAGCACGGGCGCGTCCTGCGGATAGCCGGCAGCGCGGAGGAACTGCTTCGGGCGATGGCGGAGGCTATCGCTCAGAGGGCGCAGGACGCTCTGCGTCAACAGGAGAGATTCACGCTGGTTCTGTCAGGGGGCAGTACGCCACGAGGACTGTACACACTTCTGGCTGGTGAGTATCGTGAGCCTGTGGACTGGGGCAGGGTGCATCTCTTCTGGGGGGATGAGCGCTTCGTGCCGCACGACCATCCTGTCAGCAACTACCGCATGGCACGGGAGACGCTGATCGAACCGCTGGACATCCCTGTCGCCAACGTGCATCCGATACCCACCGACGATGCCGACCCAGCCCGCTGTGCCGAGCGCTACGAGCAGCACCTGCGCCAGACCTTCGGCGGATTTCCCCGTTTTGACCTCGTCCTGCTGGGCATGGGCGCCGATGGTCACACCGCATCGCTCTTCCCCGGGTCGCGGGCTGTCGCAGAGCACGAACGCTGGGTGACGGTGGGCGAAGCGCCGGTGGAACCGAGGGTTCGCCTGACTCTCACCCTGCCCGTCCTGAACGCGGCAAGAGGCGTCTTCTTCCTCGTGACCGGCTCGGACAAGGCG
>CAKZNX010000246.1 GCA_937132045.1 uncultured bacterium | reverse complement strand
GCTTCGCCTGCCGGGGGCAGGCTCGCAATGACACATTGTGCCTTTCGTGTCATTGCGAGGAGCGCAAGCGACGAAGCAATCTCCTTCGCTGCTACAACGTGTATGACACCATTCCCGGCTACGGTGTGACTACGCGCTGGAAGGCAGGTCAGGGTCATCAGGGCGGACGCAACTTCGTGTTCTGCGACGTTCACGCCAAGTACTACCCCGAGCCGATCAACCTCGGCATGGCTGGAGTGACCTCCTCTCAGGTGCTCGACGCGTATCGGCGCGTAGGCGTGCTCACCGATCCGCTGGGTGAGGGTAGGTAGGCGCCGACCCGGCTTCTACCCTTCCCGTAAGGCGGCACGGGTGGCAATGCCGCTGGACTGGTCAAACCCCGTATTCATAACAGGTTGCTTTACGAGTCGCGCTCTGGTATAATGAGTGTAACAGCTCACGAAAGGAGATAATCATCATGAGGCGACTGACTGTCTTGATGTATGCGGTGCTCCTCTTAGCGATTGTCGCGAATGCACACGCTCTGGAATTCGTCTCAAGCCGACCCGGGATGAACGGTGACGATTATGTGGACTGGGGCGTGCTCGGTCCGGAGAACACGCTGATTCCTAAGCCCTTCATCATTAACTCCGCAGTGTATGGCGTTCAGCTCACCTTGGATAAGCCGGGAGGTGTGAACTTCCTGCGACTGAACTCAGGGTCGGGGTGGCCCACCCCATTCCCCACTGATGGTGACCTGTTGTATCCGAACCGCCAGGGTCCTATCGAGATTACCTTCAATACGCCGGTGCGTGGGGTTGGTGCGGATGCACAGGGATCGTTGCTGTCCTACAAGATGCTTCTGGACGTATACGGGGCAGACGGTAGCCTGCTGGGGTCGTTCGATGTGACCGAAAGCGCGTTCAGACCGCCCGTGTTTGTCGGAGTACGGGATAAGGACCCCATCATCAAGAAGGTGATTTTCCAGGCTGTCGACCCGGCAACGGGCGTCCCAGCGGTTAATGGGTTTGTCGTGAACCGTCTGGAACTGGCAGTTGTCCCCGAACCCAGCACCTTGACGGTAGTGGGGATGTCCACCTTGCTGCTTGGCTTGGCGAAACGCCGACGCAGGTAGTGGCAACAGTCTTTGCAGCGTTCATCTCGCGGCTTGGCGCGAGATGAACGCCCTTTTACAAATTTGGGCAGCGTATCCCCATTGACACAGGTCGTTGAATGCGCTATGCTGTCTTTGCAGGAGGCGCGGTTTCGATGAAGTATCTACAATAAGGAGGTGTCGTGATGAAACGCGCATTCACCCTCATCGAGCTTCTCGTAGTCATCGCGATTATCGCGGTACTCGCGGCTTTGCTATTCCCCGTGTTTTCGCAGGCTCGTGAAAAGGCACGGCAGGCTGTCTGCCTTTCCAACGCCAAGCAGATGGGACTGGCTTTTATGATGTATGCGCAGGACTACGATGAACGTCTTCCCGCTCTCACGTGGTACGACTCGTACATCGACGACTATCGCTGGCTGGGTATTCTGGGATGGCCCCTGTCCATCATTCCGTACCACAAGAGTACGGGCAGGGGCAGTTTTCTGGTCTGTCCCAGCGACTCCGATCACGCTAACTTCTCCAAGCCGTCGTTTGTCTACCAGCTCATTGCGGTCAACTGGCCCGGTGTGTACACGATTGACTTTCGCGATCTGAACACCATACGCGATGGTCTGAAGCGCGTGTTCCCGCTATCGTACGCAGCGAACGCCTACCTGACCAACTCGGCGCCTCGTACAGGCGACATCGGCAAGCCGGGCTTCCCGCTCGGGTCTATCAACAAGCCGGCGAACGTCTTTCTGGTGACGGAGTTTGGGCGCCTGCCCACTGAGTCGGGGGTCTACTACTGCTGGCCCGGTTATGGTGATCCCGGCTTCGTGCGCTGGCGCACGGGACAGCGCCATCATGGTGGGCGCAACTTCACGTTCTGCGACGGACACGCTAAGTACTACCGCGAGCCAATCAACCTCGACACGCCCGGACTGACCCAGCGTGACGTGGAGCAGGCTTACCGTCGGGCTGGCGTTTTGTTCGACCCGCTGGATGAGGGTGTGTAACACTGGCTTGGCGAGTCACGGAGCCTTCCCCTGAGGGAAGGCTCCGCCATCCTCCCGTACTTTTCCCCTCTTGCCTTTTTCGGGCGATTTTGGTATGATAGGTGCAGAACACGGCTGGCGTCCAGCCGCCCACTCTACATTGGGTGAGGATTGAAAGAACAGTGTTCACGGAAGGTGAATCGCACGTCAAGCGCACCTATCGTCGCTATCTGCAAATGTCCGACCGTGAAATCGTAGAACAGGCGCAAGAAGGCGACGATCAGGCTGCAGAGTTCCTGCTGTATAAATATCGCAACCTGGTTCGCACCAAAGTCAAATCGTATTTCCTGCTGGGCGCAGAACGCGAGGACCTGCTACAGGTAGGGATGATCGGACTGTGGCAGGCAATCCTCGATTACCGAACCGACAAGCCCATCTCGTTCCCGGCGTTTGCCAAGGTGTGTATCCAGCGGCATATTATTACCGCTATCAAGGCGGCAACGCGACAGAAGCAGATGCCTCTGAACACCTCCCTCTCGCTGGAGGTGACCTCGGAGGATGAGGATGCCGACTGGAGCCTGGCGGATATCCTGCCCGCCGAGCCGAGCAGTGACCCGGAAGAGCGACTGCTTCGCGCGGAAGATACGCGCCAGCTTCAGCGCACCCTCCAGCAACTGCTCAGCGATTTCGAGTGGCGCGTGCTGATGCACTACCATTTTGGCAAGTCGTACCGGGAGATTGCCGAGGCGTTGCAGTGCAAGACGAAGTCGGTGGACAACGCGCTGGCGCGAATCAAACGCAAGGTGGCTGGGCTGCCGCTGGGCAAAGCCGACCTGCGCGAACTCTTTCTGAATAACTGAGGCGTGATGACCTTTCAAGAACTACTGTTAAGGCTCGAACAGTTCTGGGCACAGCACGGTTGCCTCATCCTGCAACCCTACGACGTGGAGGTAGGGGCGGGGACGATGGCGCCGGGCACGGCATTGCGCAGCCTCGGACCGGAGCCGTGGAATGTGGCGTACGTCCAACCCTCCCGTCGCCCTGCTGATGGGCGTTACGGTCGCAACCCCATGCGCGTTCAGCATTACTACCAGTATCAGGTCATCCTGAAGCCCTCTCCCGATAACGTGGTGGACCTGTATCTGGATAGCCTGCGTGCGCTGGATATCGACCCGCTGGAGCACGACATCCGTTTTGTGGAGGACGACTGGGAAGCGCCCACTCTGGGAGCATCCGGCGTCGGCTGGGAGGTGTGGCTGGACGGCACGGAGATCACGCAGTTCACCTACTTCCAGCAGATGGGCGGTATCGAGTGTCGACCGGTTTGCGCCGAAATTACCTATGGACCGGAACGCCTTGCCATGTGCCTGCAGGGCAAGAGCAGTTTCTGGGAACTGGAGTGGGCACACGGCATTACCTACGGTGAGGTAGACCGCCACGCCGAGATCGAGCATAACTATTACAACTTCGACCATGCGGACGTGGAGATGCTGTTCCGCCTTTTCGAGATGTTCGAGGCGGAGGGGCATCGCATTGCGAACCTGGGCTATACGCACCCGGCTTTCGACTATGCGTTGAAGTGCTCGCACGTGTTCAACCTGCTGGACGCCAGAGGCAGTATCTCGGTCACTGAGCGCGCCAGCTACATCAATCGCGTGCGTGCGCTGGCGCGAAAGTGCTGTGTGCAGTATCTCAAACAGCGGGAAGAGATGGGCTTTCCCCTGCTGAAGACTGAGGAGGCATTGACTGTCGGATGAAAACGGCGCTGCTCGCATGGCTCGTTACAGCCGTGCGAGTAGCGGTGGTCAGTGCCCTCGTATTTTTGCTGACGGTAACTTTCATAGGACAGGGGTTCCGTGTGGATGGTCGCTGTATGGAACCCAATCTGCACCACGGCGAGCGTGTGCTCACCGAGAAGCTGAGCTATTGGTGGCGACAGCCGCGGCGCGGGGACATGGTAGTGTTCGTGGTGCCCGACGGCACAAACGACTTGATGGTGAAGCGCGTGATCGCCCTGCCTGGTGAGCGAATCCGCATCCGCGACAATAAAGTGTATATCAACGGTACCCCCCTTGCAGAGCCCTACCGCCGATACGAGATGCACTACTTTATGCGCGAAACAACGGTGCCCCCCGGAATGCTGTTTGTGATGGGCGATAATCGTGACGTGAGCAACGACAGCCGCGATTGGGGCTTCCTTCCCGTGAAGAACATCTCGGCGCGTGTGTGGTGCCGGTACCGCCTGCCGTTTGACTTCCGCCTCGTGCGCTGAGCGCCGTCCTCCCTTGCGCAGAGAGTCTTCCGTCCCGTATAATCTAGGCGTTAGTTCGCTTCGCCTGCTGCTGGAAAGTTAGTTCACAAGGGGGAGGTTGGCGCAGAACGTGGCTGAACTGTTACTGGAGATCGGCACGGAGGAACTTCCGGCGAACGTGGTGGAAAGCGCGCTGGCGCAACTGCAGGAGGGGGTGACCCAGCGCTTACACGATGCCCGAATCGCGTTGGGTCAGATGGAGACCTTCGGCACGCCGCGGCGGCTGATCGTTTATATTCGCGATGTGGCGCCGAGCCAGACCGACATCGTGCGCGAAGTGCGCGGCCCCGCTGTCAGTGTCGCTTTCGATGCACTGGGCAACCCTACGGCGGCGGCGCAGGGCTTTGCGCGCAAGCAGGGCGTGGACGTGAAGCAGCTCGAGGTCGTCAGCACCCCGCAGGGCGAGTATGTAATGGCAAAGGTCTTCGAGAGGGGCAAACCCACCCCGGAAGTCGCCGCGCAGATACTCCCTGAGGCGATTCGTTCTCTCACCTTCCCCAAGATGATGCGCTGGGGCGATGGCAATCTACGCTTCTGTCGTCCCATCCGCTGGATACTGGCGCTGTACGGAAGCGAGGTGGTCGCGTTCGATCTCGACGGCATCCGCAGTGGCAACCGCTCGCGCGGGCATCGCTTTCTGGCGCCGGAAGAGTTCGAGGTATCCGCTCCCGCCGAGCTGTTCCACCAGCTGGCTGAGCGCTACGTGGTTGTAGACCACCACCAGCGCAGAGAGAGCATCCGCCAGCAGGCGAACCGTCTGGCGCAGGAAGCGGGGGGACAGGTGTTGTGGGATGAGGCGTTGCTGGATGAGGTGACGCATCTGGTGGAGTATCCCACGACACTGCTCGGGCGGTTTGATCCCGGATTCCTGAACTTGCCGGAACCCATCCTGATTACCGCGATGAAGAAGCACCAGCGTTTCTTTGCCGTGGTGGATGCTCAAGGGAGACTTCTGCCCTGCTTCATCGCCGTACGTAACGGCAACGACTTGCATCTGGACATCGTGCGCGAGGGCAACGAGCGCGTGCTGACCGCGCGTTTCAACGATGCGCACTTCTTCTACGAGCGGGACCGCCAGCAGCCTCTGGAGGCGTTTGTGGGCGAACTGCGACGCATTGTGTTTCAGGAGAAGCTGGGCACGATGGCAGATAAGACCGAGCGCCTGCGGGCGATGGCGCACGAGATGGCACAGCACGCCGGCATCGAGCCGGAGCTGGCTCAGCGAGCGGCAACCCTGTGCAAAGCCGACCTCGCCACCGAGGTGGTGATGGAGCTGCCTGCTCTGCAGGGCGTGATGGGACGAGAGTATGCCCTGCTCTCCGGCGAGCACGAGCTGGTGGCGCAGGCGATCGCCGAACATTACATGCCCCGCTTCGCCGGCGATGCCCTGCCGGAGAGCCTGCCCGGACGATTGCTGGCAGCCAGCGACCGCGTGGATACGCTGGTGGGCTATGTGGGGGCTTTGCAGATTGTTCCCACTGGCTCAGGCGACCCATTCGGGCTGCGACGAGCCGCGCAAGGTGTGGTGCAGATTCTGGCGACTGTGGAAGGAATGCCGAGGCTGTGGGCATTTGTGGACTCGGCGGTGCGTGCATACGCCGAGCAGGGAGTGTCTGTGGGGGATGAGGGTCTGCGTCTGCTGGCGCAGATATTCCTCCAGCGCATGGAGGCGTTGCTGGAGGACGAGGGTATCCGCTACGATGTGGTGCAGGCGGTGCTGGCAGACCAGCGTGTGGAGCCGTTCTCTGCTCGGGCAAACGCGCACATGCTGAACGCCCTGCCGATGGAGCGACTCAGCACGGTGGCTCTGGCAGCAACGCGCGTACGCAACATCCTGAAGGCAGGCGAGGCAGTGAAGGTTGTGCCGACGGAAGAGTGGCGTTCCCCAGCCGAATGGCGCGCTCAGGTGGACGTCGCGCTCTTCCAGCACGACGAGGAGCGCAACCTTTACCATGTGACCTCACAGCACGAAGGGGAGATTCTTGAAGCTGCCTCGGCGTCCCGACGCGAGCAGGTTTTCGCCTCGCTCGAGAAGTTCACCGATACGGTCAACCGCTTCTTCGACGCGGTGCTGGTGATGGCACCCAACGAGGCGGTGCGGCGCAACCGCCTGCTGTTACTGGCAAGCGTGGACGCCCTGTATCGCACGATTGGTGACTTCAGCCGGTTGATAGTGTAGGCGTTACCCCACCGTTCCGTGCCCTTGCAAGGAGCGCAGCGACGAAGCAATCTCCTTCGCCTACCGTGCGCCGTGTCATTGCGAGGAGCGCAGTGACGAAGCAATCTCCTTTGCTTCCGCAGCCCCGTGTCATTGCGAGGAGCGCAGCGACGAAGCAATCTCCCTTGCGTCCTGCAACTCGCAGGGGATTGCTTCGCCTGCCTGGCGGCAGTCTCGCAATGACACCGTAGCGTTCCGTGTCCTTGCGAGTAGCGCAGCGACGAAGCAATCTCCCTTGCGTCCTGCAACTCGCAGGGGGTTGCTCCGCCTGCCTGGCGGCAGTCTTGCAATGACACGACATCTCGGAGGGCGAGGAACCCCTGCCGAGCCGCGAATACACCC
>CAKZNX010000245.1 GCA_937132045.1 uncultured bacterium | reverse complement strand
GTCTACGAAGCCAGCCTGCCCGAACCGCTGTTCCGCATGGCGCTGGACGCCGGTCTGGGCAGCAAGAACTCACAGGGTTTTGGATGTGTGGGGATTTACACACTCCGACATCGCGAGGTGAATGGGTTATGAGGCGATTTACTGGCCATCGCTCAGGGAACATTTGTACAGAACTCGGTGCTGGAGGGTGAGCTGACCACAGCACAATTCGCGCGCCTGAAGCGGGACGTGCAGAAGGTGATCGTTGAGGAGGAAGACAGCGTGCTGTTCTACACCCTGCGGTCGCCAGAGGATGTGCGGCGCGAACAGATGGGCGTGGCGAAAGGCGAACCGGAATGGCTGATTTGACCACCAGAGTTTGCGTCAAAAAGGAGTCGTCTACCTCCGATTCGCTCGGTCCACGAAGGAGGTAGACGACTCTCCTAGCGTAGCTCAATAAAAATATCGCGAAAAAATCCCTCCAAAGGCTTGATTTTCGCGCAGGAATCATCTATAATGGGGTTGAAACTGGTGGTGGAGCGGGCGTTTCCGCTAGCCTGCACATTGAAAATTTGCATAAACTGCCAAAAACGTCTGGTTACGAGCCTACCTATAAGGGATTGAAACGTGCGAGTCTGACAATCTGCCCAGACGGGGGGAGCTGTTACGAGCCTACCTATAAGGGATTGAAACGTGAACTCGTCCAGTGGTGGGTGAGGAACCCACACTGTTACGAGCCTACCTATAAGGGATTGAAACGAATCTCGCCAGCGGGGGTTCCTCCCTCACCATGACGTTACGAGCCTACCTATAAGGGATTGAAACGCCATGCTGGATATGCCACTCCCACGTCACACCCCACCGCGTCCGTGGTGCCGTCGCCTATTCAGCAACTTTTTGGCGAAATCCTGTCACCCTGCAGGATTCCGTAAGAATCGTCGAGAATGGTACTCCACAAGCACTGCCCGTGCCTAGCAGAAGGGGTTATCACGCCTTCCGACGAGGAGATGCGCTTATGCCTACCGACGCTCTCTGGCTGGCAGCACTGCTACACGACATCGGGAAGGTCATAGAGGTGGCACAGCCCAGCACCCCGTTGCCCTCTCAGTGGCGAGCCACCGCCCGCTACGACCACGAAGCGTTCAGTGCTTACTTCGTCCAGCACCATGCCTCCCGCTTCACCAGCGACCTGCAAGCCACCCTCCAGATGACGCTAAAACACCACGACGCTACCCTCCGAGACGAAATCGTCGTGCAACTGGCGGACTGGCTGGCTTCTTATGAGCGCGAAGAGGCGGAAGGCGACCAGCTAGCAGGCAAGGGCAAGGCGCACACCCGACTGTGCAGTATCCTGACGCGATTGGAGCGCCAGCCAGCTCCCCAGCCAATATATCACCCACTGCGCCCATTGGAGATAACGCACAACGCGCTTTTCCCCCAGCAGAACGTCCCTACCTCTCCCACCGACTATGAGCAGCTGTGGGAGCATCTGCTGGAAGAGTTACAGCGCGTTCCGCATCCTCACCCGCGCACGCTACAGGCGCTTCTGCACAAATACCTGTGGACAGTGCCATCCGATCGCAGTTTCCAAATAGTGCCCGATGTGTCGCTATACAGCCATCTCGTCAGCGCTGCCGCCATCGCCATCTGCCTGATCAACTGGAGCGAGCCGGAGCTGAACCAGTTGCGCGATGCGCTCAAGTTGCTGTTTCAAGAAGGCAGAGCAGACACGCTGACGGCCACGCAACTGCAGGTGCTTCAAAAACCGGTTGCCCTGCTGGTCAAAGGCGATATCTCCGGCACACAGGACTTCCTGTACCTGCTCAGCAGTCGAGGAGCCGCACGGGGGTTGCGCGGGCGCTCCTTCTACCTGCAGCTGCTTACCGAAACCATCGCGTGGTGGATACTGCGCCAGCTCAACCTGCCCTTCACCAGCCGGCTGTATGTGGGTGGAGGGCACTTCTACCTGCTGATACCCTTTGAGTCGAACGACGAGTGGCAACAGCTCAAGCCGCAGATTGCCCAGAAGATGTGGGATGCCCACGAAGCTGACCTGAGCCTTAATCTGGCAGAGGTCGAAGTGTGCGCGGCGGACTTTCTCAGCAAGGCTCAGGGAGGCACCGGTTTCGCCCGAAAGTGGGACGAGGTTTCGGCGGCGGTTCAGCTCGCGAAGACACGACGCTGGTCCCAAATGGGCGAGAGCGCGATGCTGGAGAGGCTCTTCACGCCGCGTGCGGAGGGTACCACCGCCGAAGAGATGTGCCAGGTGTGCCACGGCAAATGGACTTTGGGGGTGGATGGCACCGATCGGGGTGTGCGCAAGTGCCGACGTTGCGCCGCCTTCGAAGACCTGGGCAAGCAGCTGCGCGCACCCGAATACGTTCTGCACTTCCTCATTCCCGACAAGCCTCTGCCCGCCCACCCTACCTGGCGCGACATCCTGCGCTCGTTCGGCGTGGAAGTGCACATCCTCGCGCGCAATGCCCAGCCACAGCCCCCAGCCGATGCCAAAGAGGCGATACTCGAACGGGTGGACAACACCAGCTTCCTTGACGATGATACCCTGCAGATAGCCGGCAGATGGGAAGTGCCCACCGGCTTCGACTGGCGCCTGCTGGCAGATGCCACCCCTCTGGTTGACGAGCACTCTGACACCGTCGCCGACTTCGACCATCTGGCAGCTTCGGCAAAGGGCGTACCGTGGCTGGGCGTTCTGCGCATGGACGTGGATGATCTGGGCGAGCTGTTCCGCAACGGCTTGGGCGATCGCGCGACCCTCTCGCGCATCGCCACCCTCAGCGAGAGCCTTCGCCTCTTCTTCGAAGCGTGGGTGCCTTTCAGCTGCCGCCAGCAGAACACCCAATGGCAGTCAGCCAACGGCTCCGGCAAGGTGTACCTGCTGTACGCTGGCGGCGATGACCTGTTTCTGGTGGGGGCGTGGAGCGCCCTGCCCTGCATCGCAGAAACAATCCGCAACGATTTCCGCCGCTACGCCGGCGGCGACCACGTGACGCTCTCAGCAGGCATCGCCATTGCGCACGAAAAGTACCCGCTCTACCGCCTGGCGTACGAGGCAAAAGAGGCACTGGACGACCGCGCCAAACACCACATCTGCCCGCACGGGCGCAGGAAAGACTCCATCTGCTTCCTGCAGGAACCGTTGTGCTGGAAAGACTTCGAATCGGTAAGGGGCTGGCACGAGCAACTGGTGCAGATGCTCAAAGCGCCTGCCGATCAGCGGGTGCCGCGCAGCCTTCTGCAGAGGCTGGCGGAGATTAGCCTGCTCTACCGCACCAATGCAGCGCAAGTGCAACAGCAGTTAGTGGCAGGCAAAATCAGTCCCCAGAAAGCCGAAGAACTCATCGCGCACAACCGCTGGCGCTGGCGCATGATGTATCACCTGAGCCGCTTCATTCAGCGCTACGGCTCGCAACAGCAGAACCTGCAGGCGCTGTTACACGCGATGCAACAGCAGAACCTGATCACCAATATCCATGTAGCCACCCGCTGGGCAGAACTACTCACAAGGGAGGGATGATAGGCAATGCGGCAACCGCAACAGCAACCGCAAGCGCAGGGCCAGCAGGGAGGTCAGTTGCCCGTGTCCCAGCAGGACGTGCAGAAAGCTATCGTTGAGGGCGGAAAGGCGCTTGTCAGCTCCGCAGAGAAGCTGGGTCCTCACCTGAAGAACGGTGGACTGACGACCAGCCAGATCCGCAACATCTACGGCATGGTCAAGAAGATGGAGATGCAGGAGTTCAACCCGCACGAGTTTTACCTGCTGAAACCCAAGCTGGCTTACGCGGCAAAACGCGCTCGCGCACGCGGCGCCGACCAGCTCAGCCAAGTGCTATCGTGGGCGATTGACGAGGTCGGCACCGACGAGGTGAAGTTTCAGCGTTTTGTGGACTTCTTTGAGGCGATTCTTGCCTATCACGTGGCAGCCGGAGGAAAATAAGGAGGTCACAGATGCCCACACTCACTCTGAAAGGCAAGGTTATTGTGACGGGAGCGATTGAGGCGCTTACCGGACTGCACATCGGTGGCGCAGCGGCAGGGCTGGACATCGGTGGCATCGACAACCCCGTCATCCGGCACCCGGTTACCCGCGAGCCTTACATACCCGGCTCTTCTCTGCGCGGCAAGATGCGTGCTTTGCTCGAGCGACACCTCGGATTGCAGGCAAACAAGTTCATCCAGCGCAGGGAGCCAGTGGTGCGCGTGCACGAATGCGAGGAGGAGGACCATTATCTGAATTGTCCCTCCTGCCAGATATTCGGTGTGACACCGGGAGATCAGCGCGCCAACTGGACGAAATTACGCCCGTCACGGCTGCTTGTGCGCGATGTGCTGTTATCCAGCGAGCATGAAGCTACCAGACGCCTGCGTGAAGCAAAGACCGACCTGCCCTACACCGAAGTGAAATGGGAGGCGGCGATCGACCGCATCACCGCGGCGGCGGTGCCCCGGCAGAACGAGCGCGTACCGGCAGGCGCAGTGTTCCATCCCTTCGAACTGGTCTACAGCATCTTCGACCTGAACGGCTCAGGGGCACAGACGGATACCAGCTGGCTGATCCACATCTTTAAGGCAATGGAACTGCTGGAGGACGATTATCTGGGAGGCTATGGCTCGCGTGGGGCTGGCAAGGTGCGCTTTACTGACCTGAAGGTCATCTTCAAGTCGCGACAATACTACGAGGGCAAAGTGCTGGAACCGGTGGTGCTGGGCGAAGGCAAGAGCCTGAGCGAACTGAAGCCCGATACCTTTGCCGAAATCATCCAGCGCCATCTGCCGGGATAGAGGACAATGGCTACGCTATATCACCTGCGTTTCCGGTCGCCATTGCACATCGGCGAGCGGGGAGTGGGGCTGGAAGAGACGCGCGCCTACGTGCCTGCCGATACGCTCTTCAGCGCCATCAGCACCGCCTGGCGTTGGCTTTACGGCACCTCGTCGCTGGAACAACAGCTGCTCGAGCCGTTCATTGCCGAACAGCCGCCTTTCCTGCTCACCTCAGCTTTCCCGTTCGCGGGCGATGTGCGCTTCTACCCGAAGCCTCAGGGCAGGTGGCAGAATCTGCACATCGCACCGGGCGCAGAGAAGAATGTGAAACGCATCCGCTGGCTTTCCGAAAGCGTTTTCAGCAGGTGGATCGCGGGTGAGGAGCTGTCACCGGACGATCAGGTCATGGACGGTGCCGTTTGGATGAACGACGATGAACGACGTTCTCTCTCCAGCTTGCTGGACGTCGAGACCGGTGCCCTCGCTATCTGGCGCATTTACAGCGTGCCGCGCGTCGCGCTCGACCGCATCTCACAGGCGTCCAGCATCTGGTTCCTCGCACAGGTCGTGTTCGCCAGAGAAGCAGGGCTGTGGTTTGCTGTGGACTACTACCGCGACAACAGCCTCCGCGAGCAGGTGGAAGCATGTCTGCGCCTGCTGGGCGACAGCGGACTCGGCGCCGAGCGAGGCTCGGGCTACGGTTTGTTCACGCTGGATACCCCGGTGGAGTATCCTCTGCCCGAAGCACCCGACCCATCTCATGCTCTCACGCTGGCTCCCTGCTGTCCACGTGATGCAGACCTGCCCGCGTTCCTCGCGAATGACTCCGCGTACGACATCCTGCCGCGGCGTGGCTGGGTCTGCTCACCCGAGGCTGCCAATCTACGGCGCAAGCTCGTGTACATGTTCGCAGAGGGGTCGGTACTTCAACGCCAGCAGACGTCCTTCGTGGGGCAGCTGGTCGATGTGAAACCCGATCCCTGCTCGCACCATGTCTGGCGTTACGGATATGCTTTCCTGGTAGGAGTGAGACGCTGATGGCAACGCAACAATACCGCCTCACCTGCCTCAGTCCCGTGCACATCGGCACGGGTCAGGAGTGGACACGCTTCGACGGCGCCTACGAAAATAAGATGTGGTACGTTGTTGATCTGGATGCGGTCTTCGCTCGCGGCGTAGGCGGTGACGAACTGGCTCAGGCGATGAGCGCTGCCGACTTCAGCTGGGCTGAATGGCTGAGCGGAAGAAAGATGCGTGCGCAGGATGTAGCGCTTTACAGTCTGCCCTGCCCCATCGCCCCGAAGGATGTCGCCATCCGCGAGGGGATCAAAGACCCTTACCTGAAGCCTTACATTCCGGGGACAACCCTCAAAGGCGCCATCCGCACAGCTATCATCTGGCATCTGTTGAAGCACGACCAGCAGGCGCGAACCTTCGCCGCCGACTATCTCCTGCTGGTGGGCGGTGCGAGGGACATTCTGGACGAGGTACAACGCCTTGCGAAAGGGAACAGGGAGATAGAGTTTAACCCCAGCACTCACCTGAAAGCCATACGGCAAGCGCTGGACCTGGACGACGCCGACGCACAGGAACTGCTATCTGTGGTCTACCGGACTTTGGGAAAAGACCTTCAGGAAGCCAAACTGGGTAACCGGCGCGAGCAGATTGGCGCACGCGATCTGCGCAGTCTGGACAAAGATGCGCAGTTCCTCGCACTGCCCGTCGAGCGATTCCTGCTGGGCAAAGACCCCAATCATGACCTGATGCGCACCCTGCACGTGCTGGATACCCAGCCTGTGTCACTGGAGCAGATGGAGGTTGAGCTGGTGTGGACATACACCATCCGGCAAAACCGCCTGGTGGAGAAGCGCGAGGACGATGGCGAATACAAGAACCTCGCCGAGTGCATCAAGCCCGATACCCACCTGCAAGTACGCATCGACCGCGATGACTATCTGCTCCGGCGGGCTGCCAACCAACTGCATTTCGCCTCCACTGGTGTGGACGCCATCCTCAAGTTACCGGAGATATGCAACCGCTATGCCCAAAGCCTTATCGAGCACGAGATGCAGTTCTATACCCGCTACCAGCTCAATCCAATGCGTCAGTTCTACGACAGTCTCAAACAGCGGCTGGTGAGCCTGCCAGCAGGCGCATTCCTGCTGAACATCGGCTGGGGCG
>CAKZNX010000244.1 GCA_937132045.1 uncultured bacterium | reverse complement strand
GCAGGCTCGCAATGACACGGTGCCCCTGTGTCATTGCGAGGAGCGGAGCGACGAAGCAATCTCCTATGCTTACCGACAACACGAAGGGGATTGCTTCGCCTGTTGGTGCAGGCTCGCAATGACACGAGAGGTTACCGACAACACGAAGGGGATTGCTTCGCCTGCCTGAAGGCAGGCTCGCAATGACACGAGAGGTTACCGAAAACCGGCAGGGGATGGCTTCGCCTGCCCTGGGGGCAGGCTCGCAATGACACGGTGCCCCTGTGTCATTGCGAGGAGCGAAGCGACGAAGCAATCTCCTATGCTTACCGACAACACGAAGGGGATTGCTTCGCCTGTTGGTGCAGGCTCGCAATGACACGAGAGGTTACCGACAACACGAAGGGGATTGCTTCGCCTGCCTGAAGGCAGGCTCGCAATGACACGAGAGGTTACCGAAAACCGGCAGGGGATGGCTTCGCCTGCCCTGGGGGCAGGCTCGCAATGACACGGTGCCCCTGTGTCATTGCGAGGAGCGAAGCGACGAAGCAACCCCCCGGATATCGCCAACCGAAGAGGACGGTTCCACCCTCAGAAAGTGCAGACAGTCTTTAGCCCATCGCCACCTCGAAACGATACTCGCCGCTGGACACGGTCAGCACGAGATGCCCATCGCGCACACCCTGCACTGCAATGCCGGGCACTTTACGCAACGCCGCACCGCCTTCCGTTACCCTGCCCTCATCCGCTGCGGGCAGATAGACGGTGGCAGTGATGTTTGGCGGCACGACCACCCTCCACACAAAGCGGTCCGCGCTCCGCTGCCACTCGCTGACGGTCATGCCACGGATAGAGCGGTAAGAGGCTCGCGCCCACTGCACGCCCGGCAGAAGGTGAGGCTTGAAGAGGATGTGGGCAAAGCCGGGGGCACTGATCGACGGACGTATCCCCGCCACACCATAAAAGAACCACGCATCGAACCCGCCCTGCATCGGGTGGTTGCACGAGCGCGGTCCTTCCTGCTGTTCGATATCCGGTTCGCTCCACCATTCCCAGAGCGTGGTGGCACCCAGCGAAAACAGGTATCCGATGCTGGGATAGTCCGTCTGGTGCAGAACCGTCATGGCGACGTCGGCATGTCCATATTCGCAAAGCGCCCAGAAGAGGTGCCTCCAGCCCATGATGCCTGTGGAGTGATGCCCGCCGTGTCTCTGCATCACGTCGCGCGCGAGGCTATCGGCGATGGCTTGCTCTTTGCCTTCCGGCGCCAGCCCCCACGCTAGCGCCAGCACATTCGCCGTTTGACTGCCGTACGTGCACGCCTCCGCATCGAAAAATCGACGGTTGAAGGCGTCGCGTATCCGACCGGCAAGCCGGGTGAACCACTCTGCATCCTCCGTTCTGCCAAGCACCTGTGCCACCTGATGCATAATGGTGGCGTCCAGGTGAAAAACAGCAGTGGAGGTAATGGCAATCGGCGTGTGACCCGGCACCGAACCCGGCGCGCACCAGTCGCCAAGCCCGGCTGAGACGATGCAATCATCGGAGATATTCAGCAGATGCTCCACCCAGCGTTTCATTGTATCGTAGTGCTCTTCCAGCACCCGCCGGTCGCCGTAGTACAAATACAGGTAATAGGGTATCTGCACCACAGCGGTACCCCAGTCGGGCGAAGCCTCGTCGATTTTGCGCTTGCCCGGCGCCACGAAGGTAGGCAATCCCTTCTCGGTGAGAGAGGTCTCGATGTCGTGCAGATATTTGCTCCAGACTGGCGCCATCTCGAAGTTGTAGATGGTCATCTCGGCTGAGACATGCGCATCGCCCAGCCAGCCACAACGCTCGCGGTGCGGGCAGTCGGTGGGAACGCTGTGCAGGTTGCTTACCTCCGTCCAGACCGCGGTGCGGTGGATACGATTGAGCATCTCGTCTGAGCATTCAAAGGTGCCAGCGGGAAGGACGGCGGAGTACACTGCTACCCCCTCCAGCATGTCCAGCGTGGGAGTTGCCGGGTAGCCGCTCATCTCCACATAGCGGAAGCCGTGATAGGTGAAGCGCGGCTCCCAGACCTCCGTGCCCTGCCCTTTGCAGGTGTACCGGTCCGTCTGCACCACAAAGGTGGCGAACACGCCCGTGCTGGCAGGGTCCAGCGACCCATCCGGATGCAGTTCCTCCGCGAACCGCAGGGTGATGGTGGTACCCGCAGGCGCCTGCACCTTCAACCGCGCCCAGCCAGCGAAGTTCTGCCCCATGTCGTACACCCAGACGCCTGGCTCCGTCTGCCACAGCGCGATGGGTTGCAGTGTGCGCATCCGACGGATAGGCTGAACGAGCTGGCTCTGCAGGCGCTGGGTGGGAGCAGTGACCACGCGCACCGATTGCCAGCCGGTATCATCCAGCTCCGCCTCGCACCAGCCGGGTACCTCGCGCCGAGCGTCGTACTCCTCGCCGGCGTACACGTTATTCTTCAGCACGGGACCGGGCGCCGTCTTCCACGTCTCATCCGAGCACAGCAGATCCGTACTGCCGTCCGCGTATTCCAGCACCATCTGCAGTAGCAGGCAGGGTTCGCCGTACGACATTCCTCCCCACACGACCGCCTGATGGAACCACCCGTTACCCAGCATCACCCCGACAGCGTTGCGACCGGGCATCAGCAGGTGGGTAACGTCGTGCACCGTGTAGAAAGCGCGCTGCTCGTAGTCGGTCTGCGCCGGGTCCAGCACATGGTCGCCCACGCGCTCGCCGTTGAGGTACAGCTCGTAATAGCCCAGTCCGCAGATGAGCGCACGCGCCCGTCGGAGCGGTTTCTCGAGCGTGAAGGTCTTTCGGAAAAGGGGCGCAGGTTCATCGAAAGGCGCAGCAATCCACTGTGCGTGCCACTCCTGCTCGTTCAGGATGCCCATCTCCCACCAGCTCACCTCGCTCCAGTCGGAATCGTTGCCCTGAGCATCCCACACCTGCACCTTCCAGTAGCAGCGCCGGAGCGACTGCAACTCTCTGCCAGCGTACACGATCTGGCAGGTCTGGTCGGAGTTCACTTTGCCGGTATCCCACAGGTCGCCCTCATCACTCGCAAGCAGTTCGGCACTGCTGGCGACAAGCAGACGATAGGCGGTTTGTCTTTGCCCATACTCCCGCGACCACAACGCCCAGCTGAGGCGCGGCTGAGCGATGTCGATACCCAGCGGGCAGGGCAGGTATTCACAACGAAGGTCGACAGGCATTATCATGGAACCACTCATTCGCCTGAGAGAGGAAACAGTCCTGCAGTGCAGGTTCACTGCCGTGTTATAATGGTAGGAGAAGAACTTCCTTTCAGCCACGCACATCGAGGAGAGGCGCGCATGATTTGTGTTATCGGAGGGGCGGGCTACATCGGCTCGCACTGCGTGAAGCGACTTCTGGAGAAGGGCTACGAAGTGGTGACCCTGGATAATCTGGAGGCGGGGCATCGCGCCGCCGTGCCGGGCGGCGAGTTCGTGCAGGGCGATTACACCGACAGGCACACACTGGACACTCTGTTCCGCACCTATTCCATAGAATCCGTGATGCACTTTGCTGCCTATGCTTCCGTGGCGGAAAGCATAACCGACCCCGCCAGGTTCTACCGTCTCAACGTGGTGGGCGGCTACACTTTGCTGGAGGCGATGCGGGAGCACAACATCCCATACCTTATCTTCTCTTCCAGCGCCGCCACCTATGGCGAACCGCGCCAGATACCCATTCCCGAAGACCACCCTCAGGACCCGACCAACGCCTACGGCGAGACGAAACGCGCCTTCGAGCAGATGCTGAGATGGTACGACGTGGCTTTCGGGCTGCGCTCCATCAGCCTGCGCTACTTCAATGCTGCCGGCGCCGACCCCGATGGGCAGCTGGGTGAGGACCACGAACCCGAAACGCACCTGATCCCGCTGGTACTGTATACTGCGCTTGGCAAGCGTCCGGTCATCAAGGTGTTCGGCACCGACTACGACACCCCAGACGGCACCTGCATCCGCGACTACATCCACGTCACCGACCTGGCGGACGCCCATATCCTCGCGTTCGAGGCGCTGAAACGCGGCGCTCCGAGCACCGCCTACAACCTGGGCAACGGACTGGGCTACTCGGTGCGCGAGGTGATTCGCACCGCCGAGGAGGTGCTCGGTCACCCCATCCCGCAGGAGGAGGCTCCACGGCGTCCCGGCGACCCCGCGCGATTGGTGGCGAGCGCCGAACGCGCCCGCCGCGAGCTGGGCTGGACACCGCAATACGCCGACCTGCGCACCATCATTGAGACCGCCTGGCGCTGGCACTCCACCCATCCGGACGGCTACGCAGATCGCCGCGGATATTCCGCCTTCGCAGGGTAACCGTGCCAGAGGAGCGAATCGGTGCTCTGGCAACCCTTCGAAGGAGGGATAGAGATGAAACTGGGATTCGTTAGCGCGATACTTCCTGACCTTTCCCTGGAAGAGGTCATGCAGTTCGCTGCCGATGAGGGTTTCGATTGTGTGGAGTTGATGTGCTGGCCCATCGGGAAGGCGGAGCGACGCTACGCGGGCGTCACGCACGTGGATGTGGCGTCGCTGGACGATGCAAAAGTCGCCGAGATCCGCGCGCTGTGCGAGCGAACCGGTGTGTCCATCAGCGGGCTGGGCTACTACCCCAATGTGCTCTCTCCCAACCCTGAAGAAGCAAGTGCGTGTCTCGAGCATCTGAAGAAGGTCATCGCCGCGTCGGCGAAGCTGGGCGTGGGGCTGGTGAACACCTTCATCGGGCGCGATTGGACTCGCTCGGTGGAGGACAATTGGAGCCGTTTCCTCGAGTTGTGGAAACCGCTGATCGCCTACGCGGAGGGGCTGGGGGTGCGCATCGGCATCGAAAACTGTCCCATGCTCTTCACCCGCGACGAGTGGCCCGGTGGAAAGAACCTCGCCATCTCGCCCGTCATCTGGCGCCGGATGTTCAGCGACATCCCAAGCGACCATTTCGGGCTGAACTTTGACCCCTCCCACTTCGTCTGGCAGCAGATGGATTACCTCAAGGCTCTGCGCGAGTTTCGCCGAAAGCTGTTCCATATCCACGCCAAGGACGCGCGGGTGGACCGACACCGCCTGGACGAGGTGGGCATTCTGGCGACGCCACTGGAATACCACGTGCCCAAACTGCCCGGACTGGGTGACGTGGATTGGGGCAAGTTCTTCTCGGTACTGAGCGACGTGGGTTACGAGGGACCGGTGTGCATCGAGGTGGAAGACCGCGCCTACGAGAAGACGCTGGAGACCCGCAAGGCAGCGCTTCGACAGTCGGCGAGATACCTGCGCCAGTTCATGTGAGGTGAAAACGATGAGCGTGGACTATACCTACCGTGACATCGCAAAGATGATCGACCACTCCCTGCTGAACCCGATACTGACCGATGAGGAGCTGGAGCAGGGATGCCGTATCGCGAGGGAGTACGGCGTGGCGAGCGTGTGCATCAAGCCCTACTACCTGAAGCGATGTGCCCAGATTCTGGAAGGCAGCGACGTGCTCCCAAGCACCACCATCGGCTTTCCGCATGGCGGACACACCACGGCAATCAAAGTGGCGGAGGCGCAACAGGCACTGGACGATGGTGGCATCGAGCTGGACATGGTGGTGAACATCGGAAAGGTGCTGAGTGGCGATTGGGCGACCGTCCGCGACGACATTCGGGCGGTGGTGGACGTGACACACGAGCGCGGCGGCATCGTGAAGGTCATCTTCGAGAACTGCTACCTGCAGGACGAGCACAAGATACGCCTGTGTGAGATATGCGCCGAGGTGGGGGCAGATTTCGTGAAGACCTCTACCGGCTTCGGCACGGGCGGCGCGACTATCGAAGACCTGAAGCTGATGCGCAAGCACTCGCCGCCGCATGTGCAGGTGAAGGCGGCAGGGGGTATTCGCACGCTGGATGCTCTGCTGGAGATTCGCGCTATTGGGGTCACCCGCGCTGGCGCGACGCAGACGGTGGCGATTCTGGAAGAGTGCAAGAAGCGCCTCGGCATGGCGTGAAACAGGAGGTATGGTTCCTATGCGCCCACGTATCGAAGCCAGCGACGTGGTGTTCATGTACGGACCCGACGACCCCAAACAGTACGATGCCTACGGCGGCACGGTTACTGGCTGGGGTGGCAGAGCAAGTACCTTGCAGGAGCGAGATCTGCAGGCGTTCCGGGCGCTGGTAAACGAAGCACAGAAGCGCAAAATGCGCTACTGCGCCAGCGTGGATTTTCTGGTAGGCTTCGCCGGGTTCATCGACTTTCGACCGGAGAACTTTATGGACTCGGTGTGCCGCGACCTGGACGGCAACCCTCTGCGCGTACCCTGGCTGCACGACCACTCGCACAAAGGGCATCCTGCCTACTGGTTCTGCACCAGCAGCCCCGACTATCGGGCTTATCTGATGGATCAGGTGCAGCGGGCAACTATTGCCCCCGTGGATGGACTGCACATCGACGACTATCGCGGCACATCCGCCTGCTCGGACTGGAACGGTGGCTGTTTCTGCGAACACTGTATGCGCGCCTTCCGCGATTACCTGAAGCGCACCGGTAAGCTGAGTGCGGGCGAAGCCGAGCGCTTTGACTACCGACAGCATCTGCGCAGGCAGGGAATCACCGCCCAGCAATACCGTCAGAACTCGTGGACGGTTCCCCTGGGTGCGGAGTTCCAGCAGTTTCAGCGCGAGACAGTGATGGCGGTGATTCGGGAGGTGTACGAGAAGGCGGAGAGCATCCGCAAGAAGGCTCTCCTGCGCAGCGTCAACTCCAGCGCGTCCAGCCCGGAGGCACTGCTGGTAGAGCCTCTGGTGGACTACTTCTGCGGTGAGGTAGACCACCACGCCTCAGCAGGTAGCCTATCCGCCGAACCTGTTTTGGTGTACCGGCTGGTGGAGGCATTCGGCAAGCGCCAGACAGCTACCGCCAGCGGATGGGATTGGGCGTGGATCGCCGCCAATGAGAAACCGGGCATGGTGCGGGCATGGGTGGCACAGGCGTATGCGTTCGGCTCGGTGTTCATGGTGCCGCATAACCAGTGGTGCTACACTCAGGAGAAGGGTACGCACTGGTGGAAGGGCAAACCCGAAGACTTCGCCTTCCTGTATCGCTTCGTGCGCGAGCATCGGGAACTGTTCGACGGCTACACATCGCTCACGAACACCCTGATGGAGATGGACGAGCCGCGCTTCCAGTCCGCGAAACGCCTTGCGCTCAGCATGGTCGAGGCGAACATCCCCTTTGCGGTGCTGTATCGAACGCCGGACGGGCGCGCACATCGGGTGGGAACCGACCGGTTGAGCGGGTATCGGCTTCTCGCCCCGGACACCCAGTCACTGACAAGTCTTCCCGACGACACGCGCACGCAGCTGCGGGTAGAAAGCGCCGGCAAGTTTCTGGTCTCCGTGCGGTGGCGCGGTCAGGCAGGACGCCGTCCAATCGTCCTTCACCTGCTGAACCGCACTTATAACCAGCAGACCGACTCGGTGGCGCCTGCAGAGGTCACCATCCACCTGGGCAACGCGCTGTTACGTCGGGCGGGCTGCACCCCACGTGAGGCAACTGTCCTTTCCCCCGACGGCAGAACGCTCACCGTACGCCTGCGCCCCTCCCGCAATGAGGTCACACTGGAAGTCAGCTCCGCTGGCTTGTGGACGGTGGTGAGGCTGGATTGACGGCACGGGAAGTGAATGCTGAGATACATCGGGTGGCGCTGGTGACCGGCGGCACGCGGGGAATTGGCCTGGGCATCGCCAGGGCGCTGGCGCAGGAAGGATGGCATTTGGCGCTCAACGGGGTGCGCGAGGCACAGGGAGTCGAGCCGGTGCTGGAGGAGCTGCGCGCGCATGGGGTGGAGGTTGCGTACTTTCGGGCAGACATCCGCACGCGCGAGGAGCGAGAGGGACTGGTGTCGGCAGTGCGCGAGCGCTTCGGTCGTTTAAACGCGCTGGTGAACAACGCAGGCATCGCCCCACCCGTGCGTGCGGACATTCTGGAAGCGAGCGAGGAGAGCTTTGACACGGTGCTCGGCGTCAACCTGCGCGCGCCCTATTTCCTCACGCAGGCGGTTGCCCGCTGGATGATCGAGCAGAAGCAGGCGTCCGCCGACTATGAGCGCTGTATCGTCTTCGTAACCTCCATCTCGGCGACGGTTGCCTCAGTGAACCGGGGGGACTACTGCATCTCGAAGGCTGGGCTCGCGATGGCGGCGCAGCTGTGGGCGGTGCGGCTGGCGGAGTTCGGCATCCCCGTTTACGAGGTGCGCCCGGGCATCATCCGCACCGATATGACCGCGCCCGTTCAGGAGCGCTACGACCGCCTGATCGAGGAAGGGCTGACCCTTCAGCGGCGTTGGGGCACACCGGAGGACGTGGGCAAGGCAGTGGCGTCGCTTCTACGCGGAGATATGCCCTATTCCACCGGCGCGGTGCTGATGGTGGACGGCGGGCTGACGGTGGCGAGGCTGTAGCGGTACACAGCAGGCGATACCTTAAACGGCTCGGCGGGGGTTCCTCGCCCTCCAGAGTGCGGCGCGCCCGATACATGGAGGGCGAACCTCCTGGTGAGCCGAAAAGCAGGCGTTGGAAAGCGAAGGCGATTGCTTCGTCGCTGCGCTCCTCGCAAGGGCACGGGTCAGGTGTCATTCCGAGCCTGCCCCCAAGGCAGGCGAAGCAATCCCGCACGGCTAAGGCGATGCGAAGGAGATTGCTTCGTCGCTACGCTCCTCGCCATGACACAGTAGGCAGTGTGTCATTGCGAGCCTGCCCCCAAGGCAGGCGAAGCAATCTCCCACGTC
>CAKZNX010000243.1 GCA_937132045.1 uncultured bacterium | reverse complement strand
TCGGTGTAGCATCCCGGAAACGCCTGCCACCACAGTGTTTCGTCGTAGTCCTGCGCGTACATCATCGTGGCAGTGCCCAGCTGCTTGAGGTTCGACAGGCAGACCGTCTGACGTGCTTTGGCGCGTGCCTGCGCGAACACGGGGAACAGAATGGCTGCCAGTATCGCGATAATCGCGATTACAACCAGCAGTTCGATCAGGGTAAATGCTTCTCGTTTCCTTGCTGCGTCCATTGTACTGCCTCCTTTTGGTGTGAGATTATGCCGCTCCGCCGGGTGGTGCTGTCGATCCGCGCACCATCAGGTGGGTGGGCAACACCACGTTGCGGCGGGAGGGTTCGGAGTTGCAAAGCCACTGCAAGAGCATTCTGGTGGCAACCTCCCCCATCTCGTCCAGAGGCTGCCGAACCGTCGTCAGCGGAGGGCTCATCAGCGCAGCGGACACCGGGTCGTCGAAGCCCACGATGGACAGGTCACGCGGTACTTCCAATCCCATCTCGCGCGCTGTGCGCATCACCTCCAGCGCCAGATAGTAGCCTCCGCAGAAGAAGGCGGTGGGTCGATTGGGCGAATGCAGGATGGCTTTCAGCTGCTCTCGTCCCTCATCCGACAGCTTGAGTGCGACGGGCTCCATCAGTATCCACTGCTCGTGGACCTCCAGCTGATGCTCGCCGAGCAGGTTCCGATAGGTGCGCAATCGGTCTTGCGTATTGCAGGTTCTGGGAAGGGCGAACACACCGCCGATGCGCCGGTGACCCAGGCTGAGCAGGTGCTCGAGTGCGCTGCGTGTGCCGCCGACGTTGTCGCTGTCCACGTATGGGGCTTCCAGTCCCTGCCAGGATGCGCCCAGCACCACCATTTTCAGTCCCGAGCGATAGAGCAGGTTCGCCTTCGCGACGTTCTCTTCCAGCACGTCCAGCATCAGCACGCCATCGAGGGGGCAATCGGCGAGTTGCTCGTCGATAGAGTCTGCCAGCACCTCGATGATGGACAGGCTAACGGAGCCGTTGGCGATAGCCCTCTGCATCCCCCGGAAGAGGGAGCCGAGGTAGAAATCCTCCAGAGCGCGTTCGGCGGGTATGTGTGCCACCACGCCGATCTGCAGGATGTCTGGCGGTGGGGGAACAAAGCCCTCAGGTACGAAGGTACCCCTGCCGTGCTCACGGTGCAGCCACCCCTGTTTGGTCAGCATCATCAGCGCTTTGTTCATGGTCATCTGGCTGATGTGCAGTTCGGCAGCAAGGTCACGTTCAGAGGGAATACGCTCTCCCGGGCGATACTTGCCCGAACGAATCCTCTGCTGAATGATGAGCATTGCCTGCACGTAACGCGGCAACGGATTGTTTCTGTCGACGACCTGAATACCCATGTTCGTCACCATGAGTGTTATAGTGTACTGTAACACTATGAGTCTATATGTCTGCGCCAGAAATGTCAAGC
>CAKZNX010000242.1 GCA_937132045.1 uncultured bacterium | reverse complement strand
GGGTTCGCCCGTTCTGGAAGCGCTGGAGACCGGTATTAACGCGGTGGAGATAGACACAACCGTGCAGTCGGTGGGATACGGCGGACTGCCCAACCGCGCGGGCTACGTGGAGCTGGACGCCGCCATCATGGACGCCCACAGACATCGTTCCGGAGCGGTCGCAGGTCTGCGGGGTTTCCGTCGCCCTATCTCGGTGGCGCGGCGGGTGATGGAGGTTCTGCCTCATGCCCTGCTGGTGGGTGAGGGTGCGGCACAGTTCGCCCGCGAGCAGGGCTTTGAAGAAGAGGAGACGCTGACGCCGGAGGCATCGGAGCAGTGGCTGCGGTGGCGCGAAACGCAGGCTCCACCGGCCGATGTGGAGGACAATCACGACACCGTCGGCATGATTATCTGGACGCCGGACAAGCTGGTGGTGGGCTGTTCCACTTCGGGATTGAAATGGAAGTACCCCGGGCGCGTTGGCGATAGCCCCATCGTCGGCGCGGGGCTTTATGCCGATAAAGAGGTTGGCGCGGCGGTCGCTACAGGCAACGGCGATGAGATCAGCCGCGTGGCGCTGTGCGGTCGCGTGGTGTTCCTCATGGAGCGCGGGCTGCACCCGCAGGAGGCGTGCGATGAGGCGATACGCTACCTGATGCGCAAGCGTTCAGATGAGAGCGGTGTTCCTCCCCACGCAGCGGTGCTGGCGGTGCGGGTAGATGGCTCTGTCGGCGTTTCTGCCAGCTACACGAAGTTCCCGTACGCTCTGCACGACGGCGAAACGCTGAAGATGCTGGAACGCGAGGCGCTGCCCCCAGATGGCAGATAACATCCTCTTCGGAGAACGGATACTGACTGACGCCCTGCCCACGGTTGCCAGATGGCTGGTGGTGACCGCTCCGCCTGTGCGGCAATGGGTTGAGCGTCATCTCAGAGCGCATACCGCGCTCTTTCACGAAGCCACCACCCTCGACGAGAAGAGCCTTGTGACGCTGGAGAGCTCGCTCCCGCCGGTCGATGGCGTTCTGGGTGTGGGCGGAGGCGTCGCTATCGACACCGCGAAGTATCTCGCATGGCGACGTCAAGTAACTTTGTGTCTGGCTCCATCGGTCATCTCTGTAGACGCCTTTCTCACCGAGTCGATTGCCGTCAGGCGAAAGGGGCGCGTACACTATCTGGGAGAGGTCTATCCGCAGATGGTCATTGTCGACTTCTCGCTGGTGAGTACTGCTCCTGCAGAGTTGAACCGCGCGGGCGCCGGCGATATTCTGTCCATTCACACCGCCCTGTGGGACTGGAAGCTGGCGGCGGATGCTGGACACGCCCACTTCCTCCCCGACATCGCCAGCGAGAGCCGTCAGCTGCTGGAGTTCCTTGCGGAAACGGCGGAGGAGATACGCGACGCCACTCCCGACGGCATCCGCACGCTGGTGGAGCTGTATGCTGGCGAGGTGGAACTGTGCCGACGTGCCGGTAGCAGCCGACCAGAGGAAGGCTCGGAACACTTTTGGGCGTACAACGTGGAGTACCGCTACCCCCGACCCTATGTGCATGGCGAGCTGGTCTCTCTTGGCGTGTTGCTCATGGCATACCTGCAGGATAACGCTCCAGACTGGGTTGCCGACATGGTGAAGCGACTGGGTATCCGCTGGCAACCCCAGCATCTTGGGCTGAGTCGCGAGGAGGTGCTGGAGTCGCTCCTCACGGCGCGCGCCTATGCCGAAGAGGATGGACTCGCTTACAGCGTGTTGAACGCGCGACCCATCGACACCACAGTGGCGGAGAAGATTGTGCAATCTCTGAACGTATTTGGATAACGGAGGGAAACAACGATGAGACGAATCGGGTTCGCAGGCTTCGGTCTGTTTCTGCTGAGCGTCGCTGTGCTGCTGGCAGGATG
>CAKZNX010000241.1 GCA_937132045.1 uncultured bacterium | reverse complement strand
AATCTCCTTCCACTACCGTAAGCCGCAGGGGATTGCTTCGCCTGCCTTTGGGGCAGGCTCGCAATGACACCACTCTCTGGAGGGCGAGGCTCCTGCCGAGCCGTTCTGTGTCATTGCGAGGAGCGAAGCGACGAAGCAATCCCCCTCGCCTTTTATGTCATTGCGAGGAGCGCAGCGACGAAGCAATCTCCTTTGCCTCTTGTGTCATTGCGAGGAGCGAAGCGACGAAGCAATCTCCTTCACTTCCCATGATGCGCAGGGGATTGCTTCGCCTGCCCTTGGGGCAGGCTCGCAATGACACCAGTCTCTGGAGGGCGAGGCTCCTGCCGAGCCGTTCTGTGTCATCGCAGGGAGCGAAGCGACGAAGCAATCCCGTTCGCCTCTTGTGTCATTGCGAGGAGCGAAGCGACGAAGCAATCTCCTTCGCGTGCAGGGGGGATTCTGGCTTTAAATCACTTTCTCAGCCGTACTACTGAGCCTTCTCGCCCGGCGCCTGCACGATCACCGGACCGACCCCCTGGCATTGCTTATGAGAGCCGTCGCAGAAGGGAAACTTCGCCGATTTGAAGCAGCGGCACAGCGCCACTCGCTCGCCTGGTTCCAGCTCCACCACCGTGCGCGGGCGCCCGTCGATCTCTTCAGTCTGATGCTTTGCCATAATTGCGCTCCTTCGAATATGCCGTGGTTGTGCGGTACTCTTTTACGCGGAGCGCAGACAGGGTTCCTGCCTTCAGCGGTTGCGCTGGAAGGGACGGATATGATATACTTAAATCGGTAGGTAGATGGAGCCATGATCTTCTAGGGCGGCATAGGGGGTAGGAATAATCTCGGAAGAGAGTGGGCAGGCTCGCCCACTCTTTTTCTTACCCTGAGAAGAGGGAACAGAGGACGGCTATGAACGGTGAATTTATCGAGATACTGCGAGCGCTGGAGCGTGAAAGGGACATCCCGCTGGCGGTGCTGTGGGAAGCGCTGGAGACCGCGCTGACCAACGCCTACAAGAAGCACTGCGGCATTCAGGGGGATGTGCGGCTCCGCCTCGATTCGAGCAAGGCAGGCGTCCGGCTTTTCTGCGAGCGAGCTGTCGTCGAGGAGGTGGAGAACCCGCATACGCAGATCAGTGTGGAGGAGGCGCGCCGCTACAAGCCCGATGCGGAGCCGGGAGACACGGTATCGGTGCCGGTGGACCTCGAGGATTTCGGACGTATCGCGGCGCAGACCGCCAAACAGGTGATTGTTCAGCGTATTCGGGAAGCCGAGCGCGAGCAGGTCTATCAGGAGTTTCAGGAGCGCGTCGGGGAGATACTGTCGGGTTTTGTGCAGCGACGCGAGGGACCGAACGTGATCATCGATCTGGATAAGGCAGAGGCGATGCTCCCGCCGGAAGAGCAGGTACCCAACGAGCCGTATCGACCGCGCGATCGCCTCAGGGTGTATCTCCTGCGGGTCGAGCGCACCACTCGGGCGCCGCGTATCATCGTGTCCCGCAGTCATCCCAGTTTGATCCGGCGGTTGTTCGAGCTCGAGGTGCCGGAGGTACGCGAGGGCAATGTGATTATCAAGGCGGTGGCACGCGAGCCGGGCGCTCGCTCCAAAATCGCGGTATGGGCAAAGGAATCAAACATCGACCCGGTGGGCAGCTGTGTGGGGCTGCGCGGCACGCGGGTGCAGGCGGTGGTCAACGAGCTGTATGATGAGAAGATAGATATTATTCGCTGGTATCCGGACCCAGCGCAGTTCGTGGCGGAGGCGCTCAGCCCGGCGAAGGTGTCGCAGGTTCAGCTGAACGAGTCGGATAAGAGTGCGCTGGTGATTGTTCCCGACGACCAGCTATCGCTGGCGATTGGCAAGGCAGGACAGAATGTGCGGCTGGCAGCACGACTGACCGGCTGGAAGATCGATATTCGCAGTGAATCGCAGCTAGCGAAAGACGTGCTTTCCACAGATGAACAGGAAAAGGAGCGCGCATCCTGAGAACAGCGGTTCTGGAGTTGGCTATGCCTGCACGCAAACATACGCCGATACGCACCTGCGTGGCGTGTCGAACCGCAGCGCCCAAAAGGGGTTTGATACGGATTGTGCGTATGCCGACGGGTGCGGTAGAGGTGGACGACACAGGTAAGAAGGCAGGGCGCGGGGCGTACCTGTGCCGAAGCGTTTCGTGTGTTCAGACAGCGCTGAAGGCAAAGAAGCTGGAAAGAGCGTTGAAGGTGGCTCTGCCAGCGGATACCGCTCAGGAGCTATTGCGGTTGGCGGTGCAGGCAGATGAAGAGGAGGTGACTCGCCAGTGAATCGGATTCGTGTGGGTGATTTGGCAAAAGACCTTCAGATGAGCGTATCGGAGCTCATCAGCACGCTGGTAGAGCTGGGGGTGGAGGTTGAGAACGCGGAGAGCCTGATAGACATCTCCACCGCGCAGGCGGTGCGTGCCGTGCTCGACAAGGGGCACCCCGAGGTGGAGTTACCGCCCCTCATGACCGTGCGCGAGCTGGCTCAAACGCTGGAGGTGCCGCCGACGCAGATACAGCAGAAGCTGATGAAGGTGGGGATACTCGCCGGGCTGAACCAGCAGCTCACCGCCGACCAGATCGAGCGAGTCGCCTACGAACTGGGCTACAGTGTCCGCTGGACGGAAGCGAAGGAGCCGGAGGTGCCGGAGAGTGCCCGTCCGCGCACCGTGTCCACAGGTGGTCCTCAACCTCGTCCGCCAGTGGTGACCATACTGGGGCATGTAGACCATGGCAAGACCACCCTGCTGGACGCCATCCGCCGCACCAACGTGGCAGAGGGCGAGTTCGGCGGTATCACGCAGCACATCGGTGCGTATCAGGTGGAAGTGGAGCACGCAGGCGAGAAGGCGAAGATCACCTTTCTGGACACCCCTGGTCACGAGGCGTTTACCGCGATGCGTGCACGTGGGGCGCAGGTCACCGACATCGCGGTGCTGGTGGTAGCGGCGGACGACGGGGTGATGCCCCAGACCGTGGAGGCGCTCAACCATGCCAAAGCGGCGAACGTGCCTGTCATCGTTGCCATCAACAAGGTCGACAAACCCGAAGCGAACCCGGACCGTGTGAAGCAACAGTTGGCGGAGCTTGGTCTGCTTCCGGAGGAGTGGGGTGGCGATACCATCTTCGTGCCGGTATCGGCGAAACAGCGCACCGGATTGGGCGACCTGCTGGAGTCGATCCTGCTGGTGGCGGAGGTGCAGGAGCTGAAAGCCGACCCCAACGCCCCAACGAAGGGGGTGGTGATCGAGTCCAAGCTGGACAGAGGTCGTGGAACCGTCGCCACGATTATCGTCGAGCAGGGCACGTTCAAACAGGGCGATGCGGTGGTAGCCGGAGAGGCATACGGACGCATCAAGGCGCTTCTGGACGACAAGGGTAACCGCGTGCCGAAGGCGACGCCTGCCATGCCGGTGGAGGTCATTGGACTGTCGGCAGTGCCCGATGCCGGCGAGAAGATGGAGGTGGTGAAGGACGAGCGCACCGCCCGGCAGATTGCGATGGAGCGCGAGCAGCGTCATCGGCAGGAGAAGCTGGCTAGTCAGCGCGCCCGCGTGACCATGAAAGATCTCAGCAGGCTGATCAGGGAAGGCGAGATCAAGGAGCTGCTGGTAGTGCTGAAGGCAGACGTGCATGGGTCGGTGGAGGCGGTGCGCAGTTCGCTGGAGCGGCTGGAACATCCCGAAGTGCGCCTGCGGGTGCTTCACGCGGCGGTGGGCAACATCACCGAGTCGGACATTATGCTGGCGTCGGCTTCGAATGCGCTGGTAATCGGTTTCAACGTGCGCGTGGAGCCCGAAGCGCAGCGTGCCGCCGAGCAGGAGCGCGTGGAGGTACGCGCCTACCGCATCATCTACGAGCTCGTGGAAGACATGAAGGCGGCGATGCTGGGTATGCTGCAGCCGGTGCTGGAAGAGTTCCTGCTGGGCAAGGCAGAGGTGCGCGCTGTGTTCAGCCTGCCGCGCGGCACGGTCGCCGGGTGCTACGTGACCGAGGGGAAGATCGTGCGCAATGCGGAGGCACGCATCTGGCGCAAGAAGGACGTGCTCCACACCGGCAAGGTCGTCTCGCTGCGCCACCTGAAAGAGGACGTGAGAGACATCGCTCAGGGCTACGAGTGCGGCATAATGGTGGAGGGCTTCTCGAGCTATGAGGAGGGCGACATCATCGAGTGCTTCGAGAAGCGTGAGGTCTCTCGCGCCGGGCATACCATCGTCCAGCGCAGCACGACAGCAGTCTCCTGATAGATGGGTTCAGCGCAGGCAGGCGCACCGAACCCCGGCACGACATTACCGGTAGAGCAGGTGCACGGATGGTTGTCGGCGTACTCACGGTAGAGTTGCATCTATACGAGGCAACCTCTCTGAAAGAAAAGCGCCATGTGGTGCGCAGCACTCTCGATACCCTGCGCAACAAGTTCAATCTCTCTGCTGCCGAGGTGGACCATCTGGACGAGTGGCACCAGGCAACGCTGGGCTTTTCCTGCGTCGGTAACGACAAACAGCATGTGAACAGCGTACTGAACAAGGCTCTGGACTTTCTTTACGCCGACCCGCGAATTGAGGTCGTGCAGGTGAATATGGAGTTGTGGTGACAATGAGCAGCAACAGAGTGTCCAAGATAGAAAGCCTGCTGGTCAGCGAGATCAGCGACATCGTGCGAAACGAACTGAAGGACCCGCGCCTCGACGGGGTGACCATCACCCAGGCAAGAGTATCCCGCGACCTGAGCCATGCGAAAGTGTATGTCAGCGCACTGGGCGGCGTCGCGGCGCGAGATCGAGCACTGGAGGTACTGCGGAACCTCGCCGGGCGCATTCGAGGCGAGTTCGGGCGCCGTGCGCGTCTGCGTGTCGTACCGGAGATACAGTTCGAAGCCGATGAAGGCATCGAGGCTGGAATGCGGGTACACGAACTACTGCGTCAACTGGAACAACCATGATCCGGCGTCAACTGCAAGAAGCCAGTCGGCTGCTGAGGGAGGCGAAGAGTGTGGTTCTGGCATCGCACCTGAACCCCGACGGCGATACGCTGGGGTGTGTGCTGGCTCTGCAGGCGGCGCTGGAGGGTCTGGGCAAGCGCGTGGTGACGCTGAGCAGTGACGGCGTGCCCGAAATCTATCGCTTCCTGCCCGGCTCGGTGAAGGTGCTGAGCTGCACGGAACAGCGCGGTTTCGACGTCGCGGTGGTGTGCGATACCGGTATGCCTGAGCGCATCGGGAAAGCCAGAGATGCTGTCTTCTCGGCGAGGGTGGTTATCGACATCGACCACCACGTCACGGAAGGCGCGTTCGGGGATGTGCGCATCCAGCAACCGAAGGCAGCCGCCACAGCCGAAATCGTCTACCGTCTCTTTAAGGTGATGGATGTGCCCATCACCCCCGCCATCGCTACGTGCCTGCTGACGGGCATCATCACCGACACGGGGCTTTACCGCTACATGAATGTTTCCCCCGCTACCTTTCGGCTCAGCGCCACGCTGATGGAGGCAGGGGCGTCACCCTCTGAGATCGCTGAAGAGGTGTTCGAGAGCCGCTCGTTTGCCAGCGTGAAACTGCTGGGACGCGCCATAGAACACATCCAGAGCGAGGATGGCGGTCGGCTGGTCTGGTCGTACATCAGCTACAATGACTTTCAGGAGCTCTGTGCTACCGACGAAGACACCGAGGGCATCATCACGCAGTTGCGGGCGGTGCGAGGCAGTGTGGTGCTTGCCCTGCTGAGAGAGGTGAAACCCGGGCGGGTGCGGGTGAGCGTGCGCAGTCGGGACGAGCGCATCGACATGGCAAGGCTGGCAGAGAAGTTCGGCGGAGGCGGTCACCGTCTGGCAGCGGGCTTCTGGGTGGAAGGTGGCATCGAGGAGGCGAAGCAACAGGTGATCGAGGCGTTGCGAGAATGGATGCATTGCTCAACCTCTACAAGCCAGCGGGCATAACCTCGCGCGCGGCGCTGGACGCCGTACGGCGCCTGCTGGGCGTACGTCGAGCCGGGCATACCGGCACGCTGGACCCTGGTGCGGAAGGGGTGCTGCTCATCTGTCTGGGCAAAGCCACTCGCCTGAACGAGTTCCTGCAGGTGCTGCCAAAGACCTACCGCGCCACCATGGTGCTGGGCGTGCAGACCAGCACACAGGACTCGGAAGGAGAGACCACCGCGACGACGGATGCCAGCGCGGTGACCCGTGAGATGCTGGAGGCGATCCTGCCGCGCTTTACGGGGGAAATCGAGCAGGTTCCTCCCATGCACTCCGCCGTACACCATGAGGGGAAGCGGCTGTATGCGCTCGCTCGTGAGGGCAAAGTGGTGCCGCGGCAGGCGCGCAAGGTCATTGTGCATCGGTTGCAACTGCTCGGTTTCACGCCGGGCGAACATGCGCAGGCGGACATCGAGGTGGAGTGTTCTTCGGGAACCTACATTCGCACGCTTTGCGCCGACCTCGGCAATGCGCTGGGAGCTGGTGGGCACATGCATCGGCTGGTGCGCACCGCCATCGGTCCATACCATGCGGAGGAGGCGGTGACCCTGCAACAGCTGGAAGCGGGCGACGCCGACCATCACCTGATCCCGATGGCGCGGGTCATGCAGGACATTCTGCCCATCTGGATGCCGCACCCGCGCGTGCTGAGGCTGTTCCGCATGGGCAGGTTCGTGAAACCGAAGCCGTTCCCACCTGTTGCTCTGCCTGAGGGCAAACCGCCCTATATCGCGGTGCTTGACCCGGAAGGCGAGCTGTTCGCCGTTGCCGTGGTGCGCCGGGATGAGGTGTGGCCCTACAAGGTGTTCGGGGAGCATGTCGCCTACCGCCCACACAGCATCGAGGAGGACCTGGGGTGAGCGGCTCGCGCCCGTTGAGCCTGCGTGCCAGCGTGGTGACCATCGGCTCGTTTGACGGCGTGCATCGAGGACATCAGGCGATCATCGGGCTTGCCCTGCAGCGCGCTGCAGAGCTTGGCATCCCCGCGGTGGCAGTGACTTTTGACCGCCACCCTCAGGAGACCATCCAGCCCCAGCAGTCACCGCCCTACCTGACCACCCTGACCACCCGCCTGCGGCTGTTACTCTCAACCGGCTTGCAGGATGTGCTTCTACTGCGCTTTGGCCCCGCATTCGCCTCGTGGACGCCCGACGAGTTCCTGCAGAAGGTGTTGGGCGGGATGTTGAACGCCCGGCACATTGTGGTGGGCAGGGACTTTCGGTTCGGGCATGACCGGCAGGGAAGTGTGGCGTATCTGCAGGAGGTGCAGGGTCGCTTCGGTTTCAGCGTGGAGGCGGTTCCCGATGTGCTGTACCGCGGCGAGCGCATCAGCAGCAGCCGCATTCGTCAGGCGCTGCAGGATGGCGAGGTGGAGCAGGCATCCGCCATGCTGGGTAGAGCGTATGTACTGGAGGGAGTGGTGGCGCGGGGACAGCGGCTGGGACGGAAGATGGGCTATCCCACCGTAAACCTCAGTCTGCTGACCCGTCAGGTTCTGCCGCGCGACGGCGTCTATGCGGGCAGGTTGTTGCATCCGCAGACGGGAGCGGTGTACACGGCAGCTATCAGCGTCGGCGTCCGCCCCACCGTAGACGGCAAAACGCGCACCATCGAGGCGTATCTGCTGGACTTTTCGGGCAGTCTATATGGGGCGGAGGTGCATCTCGCCTTTTTCTATCGGCTGCGGGACGAGCTGCGCTTTGATTCGCTGCAGTCGCTGAAGGCACAGATGGCGCAGGACGTCGAGCAAGTCGCCATGCGTATGGCGCAAACAGGAGCGGTTGAACATGAGAAGCAGGGTTCTTTTGTGGGCAGTGGTCATGCTTTTGCTGGCGGTCGCCAGCTGGGGACAGGCACAGAGCACACCCAGCAGTCCGCCGAAGCTTTCCGAGAAGGATAAAAGGGTCATCGCGCTATTTGAGCAGGCGCTGTCTCTGCAGCGGGCAGGCAAAGCGAAGGAAGCCATCGCGACGTATCAGGAGCTGCTGAAGGTTCAACCCAACACGCCGATGGCGCGTTTCAACCTCGGCGAGCTGTACCTGTCGCAGGGTGATGCCCGATCGGCAGAGGTGCAGTTTCGCGAGGTGGTGAAGGCGATGCCCCAGGTGCCAGAGGGCTACCTGCGACTGGCGACGGCGCTGGCTCAGCAGAAGAAGTGGAGCGAAGCCACCCAGATGGCGCAGAAGGGCGTGCAGATGGCTCCTAAAAGCGCCGAAGCCCATTTTGTGATGGGGGTGGTGTACCTGTCACAGAGGCGCTACGCGGAGGCGGAAAAGAGCCTGCTTCGCAGCACCCAGCTGAACCCCAAAGCCATCAACGCGCAGTTCAACCTTGCCTACGTGTACCTGCAGATGCGACAGCCGCGCAAAGCGATACCCATCCTGAAGAAGCTCACAGAGCAGGAGCCGAAGAACACCGGCGCATGGGCTGGACTGGGTATGGCATCGGAAGCGGCGGGCGAGCTGGCGCAGGCGCGAGATGCCTACCGGCGCGCGCTGGCTCTGGAGCCGCAGAACGAGGAGCTGAGTTTGAGGCTGGCGATGGTGCTGGGTCGGATGAACCAGCACCGGGAGTCGCTCAGTCTGCTGGAGGGTCTGGCGAAGAAGCACCCGAACGACGTGGGTTTGTGGTTCGCTATCGGACAGGCGCACTTCAACATGCAGCAGCATCGCGAGGCGGAGATTGCCTTCCGCAGAGTGCTTCAGTCGCAGCCGAGAAACGTGGCGGCGCAGGCGAACCTGGCGCTGTGCTTGCTCAACCAGAACCAGCTGGACAACGCGCGTCGCGAATACGAGAAGCTGCGGCAGCTTCAGCCACAGGACAGGAACGCGGTGATGGGTCTGGCGTACATTGCGGAGACTCAGGGGCGGTGGGATGACGCGCTGAAGGAGTACGAGCAGTGGCAGAAGTGGGAGCCGAACAATCCAGAGCCTCTGTTGCGAAGCGCGCGGGTGTGGATACAGCGAGACAAGCTTCCGCAGGCGATCAGCGTGCTGGAGCGAGCCGAGCGGCAGTTTCCCAGCAACGTGGGCGTGCTGATGCAGGTGGCGGACACGCTGGCGCAGGCGAATCAGCCAGAACAGGCGCTGAAGCGCTACGAGCGCATCCTGAAGCTTGACCCTAAGCACCTCGGCGCGCTGAACGGGGCAGGGCTGATGTGCACCCGCTTAAAGCGCACGAAGGAGGCGCTCGGTTACTACCGGCAGGTACTGGAGATTCAGCCGAACAACTCGCAGGTACTGTTCTCTATCGCCGACCTCTACGAGCAGGACAAGGACTACGCCGGTCTGGCTGAGGAGATGCGCCGGGTGGTGGGCAAGTATCCGAAGAATGTGGTGGCGTGGTGGCGGCTTTCCATTGCACTGGAACGCCAGAACAAGATGGACGAGGCGTTGTCCGCACTCAGAGAGATCGAGAAACTCACTTCCAACGACATGTTCTATCTGGTGAACATTCCCCGCCTGCTGGAGACACAGGGCAAGATCGATGAGGCGGTAAAGGAATATCGCCGGCTGATCGCCCGCCAGCCCAAAGAGCCGCGACTGTACGGAATGCTTGCCGCCCTGCTGAAAAAGCACAACCGTCGCGACGAAGTGCTGGCGCTGTACCAACAGGGGATAAGGGTGCTGCCCAAAGACACCTATCTGCGCACCCTGCTGGCGCGCAGTTACGAGGAGGAGGGGAAGTGGCAGGAGGCGCGACAGGTGTACGAGCAGATTCTTCAGGTGGCGCCCGCTGAACCGGGAGCCTATGGAGGGCTTCAGCGGGCTCTGGCGCAGATTCAGCAGGAGGAGCAGTTCCCGAACGTGGTGGTACCGCTCATCGAGCGCGACCCTTCGAACGAGGCGGCACTCCGTGCGCTGGCAGGCTTCTACCGCGACCGTGGCAAAGCGGCGGAGGGCGTGCCCGTGCTGTCAACACTCGCCCAGAAAGCGCCGAAGCAGAAGGCTATCTGGTCGGCACTGGCGCAGTTGCAGCAGGAAGCCGGGCAGGACGCGGAGGCGCTGAAGAGCTACGAGCAGGTACTGCAGATCGACGGCACAGATGTGCAGGCACTGCGTAGTATGGCGCAAATCCACGAGAAGCACAACGAGCCGCTGAAGGCGGCGACCATCTACGAACGCATCCTGGCGGGTTACCCGCAGGACATCTCGGTGCGCCTGCGGCTTGCCGGAATGTACGAGCAGGCAGGACAGAAGCAGAAGGCGATCGAGCACTACCGCGAGGTATTGAAGCGCGACGCCAGCAACACCATAGCAAAAGAGAGCCTGCAGAGGCTGGGAGCGGACTCTGCCGGAGGATAGCCCCTCCGGCGCCCGCGAGCGCCCCCCACATCGTTCACCGCGCGGCGACTCTGAGTTTGATAAAAAGACTCCGGGTACCCCTGAAAACGCTTGCAGTTCTATGGTTTTTGTAATATACTTTAGTCAATCATGGCACACCTGTAGAACATCTTCTTCCCAAGAAAGGGGGTTCGATCTCGATGTACCGCCTCTTCAAGGGCGCTTGCGGCGTACTTTGTGGGCTGTGGATGGCGCTGACGGTCGCCCCAGCTTTCGCCCAGATTAACTACTCGAGCTTCCCCTCTTCAGCTGGGCTGAATCTGGTCGGCACCGCGCAGGTAACCGCAAACCGGCTGCGCCTTACCGAAAACCGCATGAACCAGCAGGGCGCCGCATGGTATGCTACCAAACAGAACCTGACGCATGGTTTCTCCACCACCTTCCAGTTCCAGATGCACGGTCCGTCACCCGAGGATGGTCTTGGCTACGGACTCGGGTTCCATGTGCAGAACGTCTCGGGTACGCTGAACGTGAACGAAAAAGGCACCACAGGCACCCTGACCGTGAGTTTCGCCACTTTTTATCAGCTGCCTCAAGGGAACTTCCCCAACGTGGTGGCAGTTTACCTGAACGGCAACCTTGTGGCGGACACCAGCCTCTTCCCCAACACCATCAACATCAATGACCAGGCAGTTCATACCGCTCGAGTGGACTATGCGGGAGGATGGCTGACGGTATCGGTGGACGGCGAGACGGTTCTTGCCGTTGCTGTTGATCTGGCAGCTGGGGGCATTGTGGGTAGCGATGGCTCTGCCTGGGTGGGCTTTAGCGGGCGCACCGTGTTTGCCTATCAATACACCGATGTGCTGAGGTGGACACTGACGCCTTTCACCGCACCGGCTCGCGTGCTCATCGTGCTCGCTACCAACCCGTACGAGGGCGTGGAGGTGTCGGCACCTGCTGACCTCGTGAACACCGGCAACGGGGTCACGCCTTTTGCGAGAGTGTATCCGGCGGGATCAGCGGTAGCGCTGAATGCCGCAACCTATGCGCCCGACGGCAACGAGTTCGAGAAGTGGCAGGTGGATAATACGGACTACTCAGGGCACCCCGAGCTGCAGATGATGCTGAACAACAACCGCATCGTGAGGGCTGTGTATGAGTCGACCAAAGCGACCATCTGGGACACCGGTGCGCCGAAGACGGTCATTTCCGGCGGGTCCGAGGTATACCTCGGCTACATCTCCGGTAACTACTCGGCAACACTCCCCCAGCGATGGTCGGCAATCCCGTTCAGCATCCCTGCAGGCGGAGCGGTTCTCAGTCAGCTGGATGCCAGCTGGTTCGTGATGGATGGGTATCAGGGCTCCGTGGTGCGCTACATCATCTGGCGGCGAACCGGCTTGGCTAAACCGGAGGATGGCGACCAGGTAGCACAGGGGGTGCTCGGACCGTACTCTGCCGGAGTGGACGATCCGCGCATCCCGGGCGGGGAGAACTGGCTGCACCGCTACTCCGGTTTGAACATCTCCTTGCCTGCAGGCGACTACTACCTGACCATCTACTCGGATGGCATCGGCGCAGGCAATACCACCGGTTTCACCGCACTTGCCTGGCTGACCGGGGCAGACCTGCAGCCGGCGGCAGTGGAGCAGGACTTCATGTGGCGCTCCGCCAGATTCCCCACTCCCGGCTTCGAGGTGTTTGCGCCGACCGCCATTCAGCCCAAAGCTGGACAGGACCCGAAAGACCGCTGGAACTGCGCCTTCGTGCTGTACGGTAAGCTGTCTGTTATCCGAGGGCAGATCGGTCTGGGTGATTACAGCGGGGACGTGTCACTGGTGCCTGTCGCAGTGCGCCTGCGCAAGCAGGGCGGTGGAGAGGAACAGCGCACCATCCTGACCGACAGCTCCGGCAACTACTCGCTGTGGGTAGAGCCGGGAACCTACGAGGTCTCCTTCAAAGCCAGCCACTGGCTGCGTGTGAACCTGCCGCCTGTGAGTTTGGGACTGGCGCAAGAAACCACAGGGCACAACGTGACGCTGACCAACGGCGACATCGACGGAGACAACGAGGTGACGCTGTTCGACTTCGGTGCGCTGGTCTCCGCGTTCGGCGCGATACCCGGCGACGACAACTGGAACTCTGCAGCCGATCTGGACGGGGATGAAGAGGTCACTCTATTCGACTTCGGTATCCTCGTGCAGAACTTCGGCGCGATTGGCGACGAGTAAGGCTCATCGCCCACCCCTGTTCCCTCTCCCGATGCTTCGGGGGAGGGAACCTCTTTCATCTCCTCAAGGGCGCGGCTACCGTGCGCAGCAACACTTCCGCATCCTCGATGGTAATGACGCCGTTTGCTTCTCCGGGGGAGCAAGCCTGACCAGCATCTCATCTCCACGCGCCTCAGCGCCGAACGTGTCGCTGTGAGCGTGTTTCGATAATCCTTGCAAGTCATGAACTTGCACGCAGAAAGGCTGTTGGATTCCCCTCCAGACCCCTCTCCCGACCTCTCCCCGACGCAGGGAGAGACGCCGACCCCCGTTCCCTCGCAGGCAAGGGGCAGGGGGTGGGTTCCCGAAAGACAACCTCGGAGCTGTTGTTGAACACCCTTGTTCGCCGTTGACAGTCCATCAGCGCCGTGTTATATTCACAGCAGACAGGAGGTATCCCCATGCAAACCGCTTCTTCCATTCTGACGGAGTCCGCGCGGGGCATTGAGAACTACCGGAAAGGGGAGATGCTACTGCGGATCCGTCAGGCAAGCGGGTCGCCAGCGGGCAGACGCTATGCCTTCAACACGCATCTCCGCCGCGCACAACGCGCGCAGACGACGCTCGTGCTTTCCGACAAGGCGATACTTTGATTGAGTGGAGGAGATTGTGGGGTGAACGGAGACATCTGCGTTCCGCGACACTATATCTGTTATCGCGCGCGCAAGCCGTTGCGTATCGACGGCAAGCTGGACGATGAGGCGTGGCGCGATGCACCCTGGACAGAAGAGTTTGTGGACATCGAGGGCGATGCCAAACCGAAACCGCGCTTCCGCACCCGCGCTAAAATGCTGTGGGACGACCAGTACTTCTACATCGGCGCGGAGCTGGAGGAGCCGCACGTGTGGGCGACGCTCACCGAACACGACTCGGTGATATTTCAGGACAACGATTTCGAAGTGTTCATCGACCCCGACGGTGACAACCACAACTACTACGAGATCGAAATCAACGCGCTGAACACCGAATGGGACCTCCGCCTGCCGAAGCCGTACCGCGACGGCGGTCCCGCATTGAACGAGTGGGAGATACCGGGTCTGAAGACGGCGGTGTTCGTGGACGGTACGCTGAACGGCCCGCGCGATACCGACCGGGGCTGGAGCGTGGAGATGGCGATACCGTGGAAGGTGCTGGCGGAGTTTGCGGGGTGCCCTGCCCCACCTCGCGACGGCGACCAGTGGAGGGTGAACTTCTCGAGGGTGGAGTGGCAGATACGCATCGTGAACGGCAGGTACCAGAAGGTGCCCAACACGCCGGAGGACAACTGGGTATGGTCGCCACAGGGGGTGATCGACATGCACCGACCCGAAACGTGGGGATACGTTCAGTTCAGTACGGCTCCATCGGGCAGGGCACGCTTCCGCCCCGATCCCACGTACCACGCTCGCCTGAGGCTGATGGAAGTGTACCATGCTCAGCGCGCCTTCCGGCAAGCGAACGGCAGATGGGCAGGGAACCCCGCGGAGCTGCGGTATTACCTTCCCGCACGCGTTCCCGGCGGCGAGCCAGAGATACAGCTGGTGGGAGACGGATACATCGCCAGCCTGCGCGTGCGCGTGGGGTCAAAGCCCGTAACTGTCAAAGTGCGCGAAGATTCGCGGCTTTGGGTGGAGCAAGGGTGAATCTGGTACACTATTGCTGACGACATGTTTGCGTGGGAGAGCCAGATGAGAGAACGCATCTTCAACTTTTCGCCGGGACCAGCCACACTGCCCCTGCCGGTACTGGAGGAGGTGCAGCGCGACCTGCTTGCGCTTCCGGGGGTTGGCGCTTCCATTCTGGAGATCAGCCATCGCTCGAAGACCTTCGAGGAAATCATCCAGCAGGCGGAGGCAAACATCCGTGCCCTGCTGAGTCTGCCGGAGCATTACCATGTGCTTTTCCTGCAGGGCGGAGCCAGCCTGCAGTTCTCGCAGGTGCCGATGACCTTCCTGCGGGCCACGAACCGCTCGGCGGACTACATCATCACCGGGTCGTGGGGCAAGCGTGCGCTGGCGGAGGCACAGCGAGAGGGTAACGTGCGCGTGTTGTGGGACGGCAAAGGCGATAACTACAACCGGGTGCCTGCCTCCGCGGAGCTGGCAATCGATTCCAGTGCCGTCTACGTTCACTTTACCTCCAACGAAACCATTCAGGGCGTGCAGTTTCCGGCTGAGCCGGAGACGGGCGGCGTTCCGCTGGTGTGCGACGCTTCGTCCGACTTTCTCTCTCGCCCGATCGACGTCAGCCGCTACGGGTTCATCTACGCAGGCGCTCAGAAAAACGTGGGACCGGCGGGCGTCACCGTCGTCATTATCCGTCAGGACCTGCTGGAGCAGGTGCCCGACGACCTGCCGACGATGCTGAACTATAAGGTGCACACCGAGCACGGGTCGCTGTACAACACCCCGCCGGTGTTTGCCGTGTATGTGGTGATGCTGGTGACGCGCTGGCTGCTGGAGAGCATCGGCGGGCTGGAGCAGATGCACGCCATGAACCGCCAGAAGGCGCAGTTGCTGTATGAGGCGATCGACCGCAGTGAGGGCTTCTATCGCGGGCACGCTCAGCCGGGTAGTCGCTCGCTGATGAACGTGACATGGCGTCTGCCCACTGAGGAGCTCGAGGCGCAATTTGTGAAGGAAGCGAAGGACGCGGGTTTGCATGAGTTGAAAGGGCACCGCTCGGTAGGCGGTATCCGCGCCAGCATCTACAACGCCATGCCGATGGAGGGCGTGCGCTCGCTGGCGGAGTTTATGGAGGCGTTCCGACAGCGGCACGCCTGACAGGAGGTGAGAAAGATGTCGCAGACCCTGTTCCAGCCGCCCAGCCGTCCGGTTCCGGAGGGCAAAATCACCTTCGAGCAGTTTCTGGAATGGCTGGACGAAGAGACACATGCCGAATGGGTAGAGGGAGAGGTACGAGTCATGAGTCCTGTTTCGGATGCACACGCAGATCTGAACGACCTCTTGCGTGCCATTGTCCGGCTCTTTGTGGAGGAAAAAGGTCTCGGCATGGTACGCTCAGAGCCGTTTCTCATACGATTGGGCGAGGGGATGCCCGCCTACTCGCCAGACCTGTTTTTCGTTTCAATTCCACGTCTTCACCTGATGCGGTCCAACTTCTTTGACGGTGCTCCTGATCTCGTGGTTGAGATTATCAGCCCGGAGAGTCGAGCGCGCGACCGTGGCGAGAAGTTCGAGAACTACGAGAAGGCGGGGGTGCGCGAGTACTGGCTGATTGACCCCGAGCGTCGGCGGGCGGAGTTTTACCATCTGGGCGAGGACGGCTTCTACGAGCCGATGCCTGTAGACGAGCAGGGCGTGGTACGCAGTGTGGAGCTGCCCGGACTGTGGCTGAAAGTCTCGTGGTTCTGGCAAAAACCGCTACCCAACGTGATGGACGTGCTGAGGGAGTGGGGGCTGGTGTAGACCGATGGCTCTTTCCGACGCGCTGAAAAGGCTATCGCCGGATGAGTACCTCGCTGAGGAGCGACGGGATACCCACAAACAGGAGTATCTGCGGGGACCGGTGACCGCGCTGGCGGGCGCAAGCCCGTCGTACAACCGGGTCGTGTTCAACCTTGCGGGCATCCTGCATTCGCAATTGCGACAGTCCGGCTGCCACGGTTTCGGCAGCGACCTGAAGGTTCAAACGCCGGGCGCGGAGATGTTCGCTTATCCCGACCTGACTATCGTATGCGGGGAGCCACAGCTCCGCGATGTACTTTTGAATCCGACTGTGATTGTGGAGGTGCTCTCCGAATCGACCGAAGCGCGCGACCGCGGAGAGCAGTTCCTGCTGTATATCCAAATACCGTCCCTGCGAGATTACCTGCTTGTCTCGCAGAACGAAAGCCGAATTGAGCATTATGCTCGTCAGCCAGACAACCGCTGCCTCCTGTCCGTGGTGAACGGTGTGTCAGGGGACGTGTACTTGAGTTCGATACGTTGCCGCATTCCGCTCGGCGAGGTGTACGAGGGGGTGGATGTTTGACCAGAGTGAGCGTGCTGGCTGACCTGCTGGAGCGCGCCTACCGCGGCAGTCGGTACCATTCGCTGCGGCGTGCCCTTCAGGGCGTGGACGACGAAATGGCGCGGTGGCAACCGTCTCACTACAGGGGGTTTGCATGGACGCGGGGGTCCATTCTGGAAATCGCCTTTCATGCGGCAGGCGACAAGCATACCCTGCGCAGCACCGCCTTTGGAGACGGGCGCCTCACCTGGGAAGAGCTGAAACGGCGCTTCGAGCAGGAGGGTGGAAACCTCGCGGCGGTGTTGCGCCTCGCGGATGAGGGACATCACCTGCTGCGCTCGACTCTGCAGAGCCTCACTGACGAGACGCTGATGCGACAGGTGCCATACTATCACGGCAAGCGCGTGACGGCAGAAGAGATTTTCCTGCTGGCTGTCGAACACGACATCTACCATGCGGGGCAGATATGGTATGTGCGGTGCCTCGTAGAGGGTGTGCGATCAGGAGGAGAATAATGCATTATACCGGGCAAACACACTGCCCCGTCGAGTGGCACTTCCTGTCCTCCCGCTCGTATGCCGACCCGTTCAACGACCTGGAGATGGACGTGCTGTTCAGCGCTCCAGACGGCACAGAGCAACGGGTGCCTGCATTCTGGGCGGGCGACAGGGAGTGGCGAGTGCGTTTCGCACCGTCGCAGACGGGCGTGTACCGCTGGCGCACGATATGCTCGGATGCAGGTGACAGCTCCCTGCACGGTATCGAGGGCACACTGACAGTGGAACCATATGACGGAAGCAACCCCCTTCTGCGACGCGGTGCTCTGCAGGTGTCTGTCGATCGACGTTTCCTTCAGCATCGAGATGGCACACCTTTCCTGTGGCTGGGCGACACGTGGTGGATGGGGCTGTGCAGGCGACTCAGTTTCTATGACTTCCAGACCCTGACCGCAGACCGCGTGCAGAAGGGCTTCTCCGTGATACAGATAGTGGCTGGACTCTACCCCGACATGGGAGCGTTTGACGAGCGCGGGGCGAACGAAGCGGGCTTCCCCTGGCAGGCGGATTGGGCGCGTATCAACCCGCGTTACTTCGACATGGCGGACCTGCGCATTCACTGGCTGGTGAAAACCGGTCTCGTGCCGTGCATTCTGGGATGCTGGGGCTACTACATCCACTGGCTGGGCGTGGAGCAGATGAAGAGACACTGGCGGTATATTGTGGCGCGGTGGGGTGCCTATCCCGTGGTGTGGTGTCTGGCAGGCGAGATACTGATGCCGTTCTATGATGACCATTCGCGCCCGCGCGAGTGGCACGAGCAGTATCAACGCGAAACCCGCACCATGTGGGAAGAGGTTGGACGCTACGTCCATACGATAGACCCGTACGACCATCCGGTGACGGCGCATCCTTCCGTATCGGCGCGAGATAGCCTGAGCGACGACGTGCTGGACTTCGACATGCTTCAAACCGGTCACGGCGACCGAACCAGCCTGCCCAATACCATCAATCAGGTGGTGCGCTCGACCAGCCGCCAGCCAACGATGCCGGTGGTAGAGGGCGAGGTGTGTTACGAGGGCATTGGGGAGGCGAGCCGGCAGGAGGTTCAGCGGCTGATGTTCTGGGCGTGCTGGCTGAACGGCGCGAAAGGGTTTACCTACGGCGCCAACGGCATCTGGCAGGTGAACACGCGCGAGAAACCTTACGGACCGTCACCGCAAGGCATGGCTTGGGGCGATACCCCATGCGAGGAGGCTTACCGTTTGCCGGGTTCAGGTCAGCTGGGAATGGCGAAGCGACTGCTCGAGCGTTTTGAATGGTGGCGTCTGGAGCCTCACCCCGAGTGGGTGGAGCCGCACTGGAGCGAAAGCGACTACTTCCAGCCCCTCTGTGCCGGTATTCCCGGAAAGCTTCGGCTCATCTACGCGCCTCCCACCTACGCCGGACGCCTGACGGTCAACGCGCTGGAACCGGGAGCCAGCTATCACGCCTTCCTGTTTGACCCGGCGACCGGGCGTGAGACACCGCTTGGTGAGGCGGCGGGGGACGCGGACGGCAGATGGCAAACGCCCGTCCTGCCGAAGTTTCAGGATTGGCTTATCGTGCTATCGCGGGCTGGGTAGGGCTTTCTCATGGCTCGCTGTGTGATATTGATCGGGGTGGATGAGGACAGATAACCAGCCGCCTGAATCGACAAAAACTCTCATCCACCGAGTTCCTCTGCACGAATATCATGACAAACGGAAGCGTCCACAGGTCCTTCGGAAGCCAGACCAATGAGCTGGCAAAGCGGACCGAAGGCTCAGGCGTCAGGCTCTCCCTCAAAATTCAGCCTTCGTACCTCCACCTCCACAGGGCGGTTGGCAGGTAGTTGAAGCGGCTCATCAGGAACCAGCACTTTTGCGTCGCAGCGTACTCGAATGACCCCACTCATCGCTTTGCACCTCCTGTCAGCGATGCCACGGGAAGCAAACGCATAACTTCGCCTGCCGAGCAGGTCAACAATATTGTAGCCCCAGCACATTCACTCACACTGCTCGGAGCACCATAGACAGCACGCCGGGCTGACTAATCCTTCAACACTGTCCGAAGCGCCTGCACCGCCTGTCTGGCGCCGTCTGTTGCCTTCGGATCATCCAGCAGCGCGCGGGCGATGTCGCTTCCGCCCGACCACGTGGTGGCAAGGTGCCCGATCATTTTGTCGGTGGCGTTCTTGCGTGCGTAGTCGCGCAGAGCCAGCGCTGCCTGCACGTTGCGCCAGCTGGACGGCAACACGCGAAATCCCTTTTGCTGGAAGAACGGCACAGACGGATACTCCTCGCGCGGCTCGTAGTGCCAGTCGCAGATGATGATGTCTTTGGGTATCTTGTCCACGGCGGGCGCGGTGCCGTTCTGGCTTGCCTCCCATTTGCCGTAGCCCATCACCGAGTCATCCAGCAGACGGTCGCCCCACATCAGCATCGTCAGTTTGCGCTTGCGCACGAGGTGCTGGTAGTAGTCGTTCACCGCTTTGGCGAAGAGGTCGGCAGGGTTCTTGCCTCGACAGCGCGGGCACTGGTCGCTGGCGATCAGGAACACTTCGTCCATACCCACATGGAAGGCATCTGCCTCGAACGCCTCGATGAGCTCGTCCATCAGGGCAAAAACCACATCGTTCACCTTCGGGTGCAGAGGGCACCAGCTGCGGCAGTAGATGTCGGGGTTGTCCAGCGGGATCTGGGGGGTCTCGTCGAACTCGGGATACTTCACCAGCAGGGGGAAGGTGGTCTTCGCCCACGACTGATGCCCCAGGCAGTTGAACTGCGGGACCAGGCGGATTTTGTGCTTCCGACAGGTGGCAACAATATCGCGAACGTTGCCCTTGTTCAGCACGCCGTTTGCCCGCAATTCGGGGCGCGAGCGGTATTCGTAACCGTAGTTCACCTCCAGAATCAGCACATTGACGCCCAGCGGAGCGAGCGTCTTCTCAATCGCCTGATTCAGCAGAGGCACATCCGCCGAGGCGGGCGCCATGATGTGCACGCCACGCCAATCCCCCTTGCGTTGAACCGCCATCGTCGTCCTCCTCCACGGGTTACTCTGACTACACGATTCGCTACCACCGGGGAGGCTCCTGCCCGTCCTGCAGGAAGCGAGCCAGAGTCTGAAGAACCGAATGCCAAAAAGCGAAAGGAGCCCTTTCATGCCGAAGATCACCATCATCGG